>NZ_JAIUGU010000010.1:0-257351 GCF_020164775.1 Mesorhizobium sp. ES1-6 | reverse complement strand
CCAAGCCGCCGAACCCAGTGGACCTCCCCAAATCAGATGGGCTTCCAATATGTATAATTTTCCCCGGACAGCCCTGCACAAAGGGGAGAAGGGAGAACTGTCATCGCTCAGGCCGCCTCGTGTACGGAGCGGCTGAGGCGGCGGACTTCCTCGTCGTTGAGCAGGCCGCCGGCGCGCAGCAGGCTGGCGAAACGGCCGTTGCGCAGCGACAGTTCGGCGAAGCCACCCATCTCGATCACCCTGCCCTTGTCCATGAACACGACCAGATCGGCGTCGCGGACGGTGGTCAGGCGGTGGGCGATGATGAAGGTGGTGCGGTCGCGGCGCAATTCGTCGATCGCTTCCTTGACGCGATCCTCGGTCTCGACGTCGAGCGCGCTGGTCGCCTCGTCGAGCACCAGGATCGGAGCATCCTTCAGCACGGCACGGGCAATGGCGATGCGCTGGCGCTCGCCGCCCGACAGCTGGCCGCCACGTTCGCCGACCACCGTGTCATAGCCATTGCTCTTGGACAGGATGAAATCCTGCGCCGCGGCCGCGGTGGCGGCGGCATGGATCTCGTCATTGGTCGCATCGGCGCGGCCGACACGGATATTGTCCTCGATCGAGCGGTTCAGCAATCCGGCATCCTGGAACACGGTGGCGATCGAATGGCGCAGCGACTTGCGGGTCACGGTGCGGGTATCGACGCCGTCGATCAGGATACGGCCGCTGGACGGCGAGAAGACGCGCTGCAGCAAGTTGATGAGCGTGGTCTTGCCCGCACCCGTCGGCCCGACGATGGCGACGGTCTGGCCAGCCTGGACCTCGAAGGAGACATCGCTGACGCCCTGCCCCGAATTGGCGAACTCGAAGCTGACATCCTCGAAACGGACATGGCCGGTGACATTGGCAAGATCGCGCAGGCCGTCCGGCTCGGCGGTATCGGCGGCCGAGTCCTCAAGCTTGTAGAAATCCTCGAGCTTGGCGCGAGCTTCCGAAATCTGGTTCGCGAAAGCCGACATCTGGTCGAGCCGCGAAATCAGCAGCGTGGCGAAGCCGGTGAAGGCGATGACGTCGCCGATGCGCAGCTGGCCGTGGGTGACCAGATAGGCGCCGATCAGAAGCACCACCATCATCGAGATCGTCGACGACAGGCGATTGAGCGCATTGGCGATAGCCCACCAGTCGAGCACCGGGTTCTGCGCGTCGAGCAGGTTCTTGACGTAGCCGCGCAGCGTCTCCGCCTCATGACCGAGACGGTTGTAGCTCTGCAGCACGGCGACGTTGCTCACCGAGTCCGTCACATGCGCGAACACCTTGTGATAGTGGCGCTCGACGGCGGCCTGGCCTTCCTTGGTGCGCTTCATCACCAGGCGGCCGATGCCGACATAGAGAACGCCGAGGACGAGCAGGACCATCGACATGCGCACATCCATGCTGAGCGCGGTCGGAACCAGCAGGACGAGTGCAACAGCCGTGGACAAATGCTGGCGCATGAATTCGAGCCAAAGGCTGAACAGCGTCTCGACGGCGCGCAACAGCGTATGGAGGGCGTTGGAGGTGCCGCGCTGGTGATGCCAGGCGAGCGGCATGGTGATGACGCGCTCGAAGGACTGGCACAGCACTTCGCTGCGCCGGGCGTGCGCGAACCGGTCGGCACCGCGCGCCACCAGCACGAAAGCGAGAACATTGAAGGCGCCGATGCCGGCCCAGACCGCAAGCGTGGAGAAGACCGAACCCTTGGTGGAAATTGCGTCGATGACCCGGCCAAACATGATCGGCTCGAGGATCGCGATGGCTGCGAGAGCGACGTTGGCCGCACAGATCAGCGCGACGCGCTTCTTATCGGCAGCCAGATACCCCAGCGCTCTCCAATAGATCTGCAGAAGTGACACTTCAGCTACTCCGCCAACATTCTATTGTGCCCAATACCAATATTGTGCACTGCACCATTCCTGACACGTAACGGTTGATGCGTCGCAAAACAATGCCCGTCTATCGCTTCCGTTCCCATTTAGCGAACAAAACATGACGACGATACGAAATCTGGCGTGATCACCTAACGGATTGAGATAAAAGGTGAAATGCCAGCGTTGCGGCAAAATCATGGCAGCGGCCTAGCGTTGCCACATTTTTAATCACCGCAAGCTGGAGAGGTCGGTTCCAAGGCGCGCGGCCGACGCCGCCTCGGATCCCGCGCAAGTAACGGGACGCAGCTTCGCGCGTCCCGAAAGACGCGCTATCCGGTGACCCAACCTGTTGATTTTACGCCGGTATCTTGACCACGACCTCGGTCTGACCACCGGCCTTTGGCTCGAAGGACGTCGATTTTGTCTTCGAACCGTCGACTTCGAGCGAGATCGTCTTGGTCTTTTTGTCGCGAATGACCTGCACCTTGATCTCGGCGCCCAGCATCTTGAGGGACGCCTGATAGCCGTCCCAATGACTGGGCAGCTTCGGCCGGAACGTGATCTGCTTGCCGCGCCGTTCGATACCCAGGATGCCTTCGACCGCGGCCCGGTATAGCCAGCCCGCCGAGCCGGTGTACCAGGTCCAGCCGCCGCGTCCGCCCTTGTCCTCCCCGGCATAGATATCGGCCGCCACCACATAGGGCTCGACGCGGTAGTGCTCGGTCGAGGCCTCGTCGAACGCGTGATTGACCGGGTTCAGCATCGAGAAGCAGCGGTAGGCCTCGTCGGTCTGCCCCATCTCCGCCAGCGCGATGACGAACCACGTCGCCGCATGGGTGTACTGGCCGCCATTCTCGCGCACGCCAGGCGGATAGCTCTTGATGTAGCCGGGATCCTTGTCCGTCTTCGAGAAGGGCGGCGTGAAAAGCTTTACGATCTTGAGGTGATCGTCGACGAGCAACTTCGTCGCCTGCTGCATCGCCGTCGTCGACCGCGCCGGGTCGCCCTCGCCCGAAAGCACGCTCCAGGACTGGGCGATGGAGTCGATCTTGCACTCCTGCGATGAACGCGACCCCAAAGGCGTGCCGTCATCGAAACTGCCGCGCCGGTACCATTCTCCGTCCCACGCCGTGCTTTCGAGCGCCCGCTTCAGCGCTTCGGCATGCTTTGCCCAGGCTTGTGCGCGCTTGGTGTCGCCCTCGCTCCTGGCGACCGCGGCGAAGTCGCCAAGCGTCTTCAAGAGGAACCAGCCCAGCCACACGCTCTCGCCCTTGCCGTGCTCGCCGACACGGTTCATGCCGTCGTTCCAGTCGCCGCCAAGGATCAGCGGCAGTCCGGCTGGACTGCTGCGCTTGATGGCAAGGTCCAGCGCACGCGCGCAGTGATCGTAGAGCGACACTGTCTTCTTCGAGATTTCCGGGGTGAAGAAGGCGTCATGCTCGCCTTCGCCCAGCACCTGGCCGTCGAGGAACGGCAGTTGCTCCTTCAGGATGGTGGCGTCGCCGGTCACCGTGAGATAGCGCGCCGTGGCGTGAGCGAGCCACACCACGTCGTCGGAGATCAGCGTGCGCACGCCGGCGCCGGTACGCGGCAGCCACCAATGCTGCACGTCGCCCTCCGGAAACTGCCGCCGCGCGGCGTTGAGGATCTGGTCGCGCGCCAGCGTCGGATCATGCGCCAGCAAGGCCAGTGTGTCCTGCAGCTGGTCGCGGAACCCGAAGGCGCCGCTTGCCTGATAGAAAGCCGAGCGGGCGCGGATGCGGCAGGCAAGGCTCTGATAGGGCAGCCAGTGATTGACCATGGCATCGAGGCCCTTGTCCGGCGTCTCGACCTGGATGGTGTCGAGGAAGGCACGCCATTCGCGCTCGTTGTCGGTCAGGCGCTGGTCGAAGTCCCCGCCCCGGTGCTTCTGCACCAGCGCGCTCGCCTGCGCCGAGGACTCGGCGTCGCCGAGCAGCCAGATCAGCGTGACGTCGCCGCCAGCCGGAATCTCGATGTCACGAGCGATCGCCGCGCACGGATCGTCTCCGGCCTCGACGCGGCCAGACAGGGCCGAACCGCTCAGCACCGCCTGCGGCAACTCGCTGGACCCGTGCCGGCCGAGGAACTCGGCCCGGTCCGTCGTCACCGAGTGGATGCCGGTGTCGGCGGCGAGGAAGGCCACGCGCTCGCTGAAATCCAGCCCATAGGGGTTTTGCGCCAGCAACGCGCCGGTGGCGCCATCACGGGACGGCACTATGGTTGCCGCCGTGCGCGACCGGTGCCCGCCAAGCACCCACTCGGCGTAGGCATAGACGCGCAACCGCGCCGGCACCGAGCCGGAATTCTGGATGCGCAGCCGCGTAATCTTCACCGGATCGACGGGATCGACGACATGGGTCAGGTCCATCGACAAAGGCCCCCGCTTCGAGCGGAAGGTCGAGAAGCCCTGGCCATGCCAGGCCTCGTAGGTCATCGAGGGATCGCGCACCACCGCGGCGATCGGGGAGAACGCCCTGCCGCTGGCCTGGTCGTAAATGTAGATGCCCTCGCCCGGCCGGTTCGAAACCGGATCGTTCGACCACGGCGTTATCTGATAGTCACGGCTGTTGCGGCTCCAGGTGAAGGCAGCCCCCTCGGCCGAGGTGTGGAAGCCGAACGAGGCGTTGGAGACGACGTTGATCCAGGGCTGCGGCGTGGTGCGCCGGCCAGTCAGGCGCACCACATAGTGCCGCCCGTCGCCGTCGAAGCCGCCGAAACCGTTCCACTGGCTGAGGCCGGAGCCATCTGCGCTGACATCGGCCACCGCCGAGGCAAATGCATGCATCTGCAGTGCGGGCGCTGGAATTTCGCGCGGGGCCGGCAATCCAGCCGGCTGCAGGCCATCGCGCGCCTGCAGGGCAGCCGCCTCGGCCCGTTCGATCTGGTCGAAGATGGTGCCGTTGCGCGTATGCAGCACAACCCGGGCGACGGCGAGCAGCGTCTTGTAGGTCGTCTCCTCCATCAGGTCGCGGCGCACCGCGAAAATGTGCTGGCGGGGTCCAAGTTCCTTGCCGCGCAAGCGGCTGTTTTCGCACAACGTCTCGACCGCGCGCTGCAGATCCTGGACATAGGAGGAGGCCTGCTCATTGACGACGACGAAGTCGATCATCATGCCACGGGTGCGCATATACTCCTGGAAGCGCAACGCCTGGGCAACGATTTCAAGATCGGCGACATCGCCGATCCTGACCAGGAAGATCGGGTAATCGCCCGAAATGCTGGTCGGCCACAGGCTCGATTGCTTGCCCAGGCCGGAAGCGATGGACTCGGCGGGCAGCCGCAGGAACGGGTCGGGATAGATCAGATAGCGCGCCAGTTTCTGCACATTGGCGGCATCGGTCAGGCTGAGGCCCAAATGACGGGTCTGCACCTGGCTGCGCGTCCAGGCGAGCATGGCCTGGCGGGCAAAGCTCTCCTGGTGGTCGAGCCGGTTGATGGCCTCTTCCAACTCGGCGCGGTTGGCCCCGACGACGGTCCAGAAGGTCAGCGATATCTTCTTGTTGGCCGGCACGCGCACCTGACGGCGCAGCGAGGCGATGGGATCGAGGGTGAAGCCGGAATGGCCGCGAAGCCGGGCGCCTGGATCGAAGGCCGCGGCATCGACGATGGTGCGGCCACGCCCAATGAAGGCGCGCCGGTCGGTCTCGGCCTCGGCATCGCGAGAGGGTCCCGATGGATCGGTGACGAAATGCACCAGCGTGACATCGGGTTCGCTGGTTTCGCGCTTGCGGCGCGTGGCGAAGATGGCGCCGTTGTTGGGAGCGATCTCGGTTTCCACGAACATCTTCGAGAAAGCCGGATGCGCGTTGTCGGAAGCCTCCGAACCCAGCACCAGTTCGGCAAAGGACGTCACTTCGATGTGACGGTCGGATGTGCTTTCATTGTAGAGCGTGATCCGGCGGCCTTCGCCATTGCCTTCGGAAATGACGATGCATTCGACCTCGGAGCGCAGCGTGCCGACCGATTTCACGAAGCTCGCCTTGTCATCGGAAAACAGGGTTTGCGTCTTTTCCTCGGCCGCGTGCTTGGGCTCCGAAGTCGCCGACCACCAGTCGCCAGTGGCCGCATCGCGCAGGAAGATATAGGAGCCAAGCCGATCCTCGACCGGATCGGGCTGCCAGCGGGTGACGGAAAGATCGCCCCAGCGGCTGTAACCGGAGCCGGTCGCGGTCACCATCACCGAATAGCGGCCGTTCGACATCACATTGGTCGAACGCAGCGCCCGCAAGGGATCGAACACGATGCGGGTATCGGGGCTCTCGGTTTCGGTTTCGTCCTTTGAGCGCTCGTCGGCCTCGGTGCGGACGGTGGCGGTCGGGATGTCGCGCGGCGCCCTCTCTTGCAGCAGCAGTTCGGCCGATTCGATGACCGGATCGCTGTGGAAGCGATCGCGCAGGCGACCTTCGAAGATGGCGTCGGCGACAGCGGCGATCGACATGCCCGAATGGTGGGCATAGTAATTCAGCACGACCGCATGGTTGGTGCCTTCCGGCACGCGCTGCGGCGTGAAGTCGACCGCATCATAATAGCCATGAGGGCCAAGCGCGCCGATCTCGCGCAGCCGGGCCAGGTTCTGCACCGCTTCGCGCGGGTTGAACTGGGCCGCCAGGATGGTCGCGTAAGGCGCGATCACCGTGTTCTGGCCGAGGCCACGCTTCAGCCCAAGCCCCGGCACGCCGAAATTGGTGTATTGATAGGTCAGTTCCCGGTCGCGGGCGTTGTAGGCCGCTTCCGAGATACCCCACGGCACGTTCTTCTGGCGGCCGTACTGGATCTGGCGCTTGATGATCAGCTTGCTGGTCTGGTTGAGGATGGAGCCTTGCGGCTCCTTCATCACCAGCGGCGGCATCAGATACTCGAACATCGAGCCGGACCAGGACATCAGCGCGCCCTGGAAACCGATCTCGACGATCGGGCGTCCAAGCCTGAACCAGTGTTCGGTCGGCAGGTCGCCCTTGGCGATGGCGAACAGGCTGGTCAGCCGCGCCTCGGAGGCCATAAGGTCGTAGCAGCTTTCGTCGAGCTGATGTTCCTCGACCCGGTAGCCGATCGACAAGAGCTTGCGCTCCGGGCGCATCAGGAAGGCGAATTCCATCTCGAAGGCGAAACGGCGGGTGCGCTCGCGCAAGGTGAGCAGCTTGGCACGCAGGGCCTCGACAGCGTTTTCGTCGCTGTGGGCGTCGTGGACGTGCGCCTCGCAGGTGGCCTCGAGCCTTGCCGCCCAGTCGACGATGACGTCGCTCTGCGGCGATGCGGCCTCGGTGTGAATGGCGGTGGCGAGCTTGCGGATTTCGCCAGCCAGGACTGCAAGGTTGATGGTGCGGATCGAGGCCATTTCCGGCTGCGCCTTGATCGTCTCGACGGCACGCCGCATGCCGTCGAGACGATCGACGAGGCGTTGGCGCAGCGGCCGCAACTGACGGCGGTCGTCAGGCAGTTCATCGAGGCTTTCGCTGAGAATGGTGACGGTATCGAGAATACCCTCGAAATCGCCCTGCAGGTGGACGGAAGGCGCTTCCGCCCATTCCGCGCAGGCCGCCGCCACCGCCACCAGGTGACCGGCGAGATTGCCGCTGTCCACCGCCGAGATATAGAGCGGGTAGAGCGGCTTCAGCGTCGTGGTGTCGTACCAGTTGAAGAGATGGCCACGATGACGCGGCATGCTCTCGATGGTGGTCATGGTGGCGTCGATGCGGGTGATGGCATCGGACAGGCTGATCCAGCCGAAATCGCGCGCCGAGACGACCGAGAGCAGATAGACGCCGATATTGGTCGGCGAGGTACGCGGCGCCACCACGGGCGCCGGGCTCTCCTGGAAATTGTCCGGCGGCAGATTGTGATGCTCCGCCGTCACGAAGCTCTCGAAATAGTGCCAGGTGCGGCGCGCCACGGTGCGCAGCGTGTGGATGTCGGCCTGGGATATGCGCAGCCGGTCCTCGGTTTCGGCGGAGCGGCTGATCCAGCTCGCGATCGCCGGCGAGCCGATCCAGAACACGGCAAAGAAGAAGGCGACGAAGGCACCGGTGGAATCGGCCAGCACCGGAATGGCTAGGCCGACAAAGCCGATGATCACGGCGCCATACATTATGCCGTAATAGGAGCCGACATCATTGTCGCCGGCCTTGTGCGCCTGCGAGGCGGTGCGCCACTCCAGCAGATTCTGCCGGCTGACGAACAGCCGGTAGAGCGTACGCACGATGGCGTCGCCCATCATCCAGGCATTGTGCGCCATCAGCACGATCTTCAGAGCCACCATGGCGGTGCCGAAGGCGACGTCGCGCGCCAGCGCCGAGAAGTGGCCGCGCGGCGTCTGGTCGCCGCTCTTGGGCAGGATGGCGTTGACGACGTCGAAGGTCGGCGCCATGAACAGGCTGAGGATCAGCAAGGCCTGCCACTGCGCCGCCTGCGTGAAGGGCAGCAGGGTCCAGCCGGCGATGGCCGCCAAGACCCAGAAGATCGGCGTCAGCGAGCGGCGCAGATTGTCGACCATCTTCCAGCGCGACAGGGCCGGGACGCCGGAGCGCGGGTTGAAGATGTAGCCCAAGAGCTGCCAGTCGCCGCGCGCCCAGCGATGGTGACGCGAGGCGTCGACCGAGTAGCGGGTCGGGTAATCCTCGACCAGTTCGACGTCGGTGACCAGTGCGGCGCGCGCCAGCGCGCCTTCGAGCAGATCGTGGCTGAGGATGGTGTTTTCCTCGATGCGGCCCTGCAAGGCGGCCTCGAAGGCATCGACATGATAGAGGCCCTTGCCGGTGAAGGAGCCGTCGCTGAAGACGTCCTGATAGAGGTCCGAAACAGCGAAGACATAAGGGTCGAGGCCGCGATTGGCCGAGAAGACGCGCTGGAAGAACGAGGCTTCGTCGCCGCTGGTGAGCGAAGCGGTGATGCGCGGCTGCAGGATGGTGTAACCGGCGGTTACGACGCGCCTGGTGGCGTCGAAATGCGGGCGGTTGAGCGGATGGCAAAGCTTGCCGACAAGGCTCGATACCGCATCGCGGGTGGTGCGGGTATCGGCATCGAGCGTCATCACATGGACGACCTTTTCCGGCAGCGGCACCTCGAGCGGCAGGAAGGTGGTATCGCTGTCGCCGCGCAGCAAGAGATCGAGCTCGTGTAGCTTGCCGCGCTTGCGCTCCCAGCCCATCCAGCACCCTTGCGCGGCATTGTAGAGCCGGCGGCGGTGCAGGATGTAGAACCGCGGTGCGCCTTGCGAGGGATAGCGCGCGTTGAGACGGGCGATTTCGGCACGGGCGAAATCCAGGATCTCGGTGTCCGCCGCATCGACCTCGATCTTGCTGTCGGGCCAATCCGACAGCAAGGCGAAATGGATCTCGTCCGCCAGATTGGCGAGGTAGTGCACTTCGATGTTGCGGATGTTCTCCTCGACATCGTCGCGCGAGCCGATCAGCGACGGCACGACCACCAGGGTGCGCGCTTCGGGCGGCACGCCATGCCTGTAGTCGTACCCAATCAGGCGCGTGGGCTTGAGGAACAGCGAGACCACGGTGTTGAAGAAGGCGAGCGCGCCTTCGCTGGCCGGCACGGCAAACAGCGCCAGCATCAGCACGATCGACGGCACCGACAGGCCAAGATTGCCCAACGCATTGCCTGTCAGGACGAGCAGCAACACCGTCAGCGCGAAAACGGGGAGCACGATGCCGAGCCAGCCGGTCTTGGCGAAGGTCCGCTTCACCATCTGGCTGATCGTGGGCCGGTAACCGATCGCCTTTTCCAGCTCCAGCCGGCGCGGGCCGACGAGATAGAAACCGACATCGGTATGGTCGGATCCAGCCTGGGTATCAGCCTCTTCAGCTCCCTGCGGGACCGTTCCGCCGGCGGCGTGGCCGGCCAGCTCGATGGCTTTTTCGGCGACACGGTACTCCGACAGGTTCGAGCGGCGTGCCAGTTCCTCGATCGCGGTGCGATATTGATCGCGGGAGAAGAAGTCGAGCGCGGCGAAATCGGTGCGCTCGCGCAACACGGTATCGATACGGCTGACGCCTTCGAACCACACCGTCCAGTCGACGTCGTTGATGAGGCGCAGACCACGCACGATGTTGCCGGTGGTGACATTGCCGCTGGACAGCGTCTGGTGCTCGGAAATGATGATTTCCTCGGCGTCCGAGCCGGTCTTTTCGAGCTCGCCTTCCAGCCACTCCAGCGCCTTGCCGGCGTTTTGCGACCCGTCACGCAGGCGATAGAGAAGCTGAGTGGCGAAGGTGGTGTCCTGCGCGTGCGCGCTGAAATTGGCGAGGATCGCCTGCCGGTCCGGATTGTCGTCGGTCGCCAATACCTTGTCAGCCACGTCGTTGGCGATCTGGCGCATTTGGCGGGTGCGGTTGACCCTGACCGCCAGGCGGCGGAGGTTCTCGATCAGCACGAAGCGCAGCAGGGATGGCAGCGCCCAGAGTTCGCCGATCTTCAGCGGTTCGACCGACTGAAAGCCCTGGACGATGGACTTGAACATGGTCGCCGAGACGGAACTGTCGGAATGGGCGACATAGGTCCAGGCCAGCGCCAATGCGCGCGGCACGGTGCCGCCATCGGGCAGTTTCAGTGTCGGCAATTGCCGGTAGAAGCGGCGCGGCAGGTCGCGTTTGACCTGGAAAATCGTTTCCTCGATCAGATAGTTGTTGTCGAGCAGCCATTGCGCGGCGGGCGTGATGGTTTCGCCCCTCGCCTGCGCGGCATTGGTCGACCGGTAGACTTCGAGGATCTTCTTGGCGCTGTCGCGGATCCGAGCCTGGAAGTCGAACGGGATCAAGCCGAACAGATCCGCCAGATCGCCCTTGGCCAGGCTTTCGCCGAGCAGCCGGAGCCGTTCTTCCGGCAGGAATGTCGATCTTATCGGCTCTTCCGTGATGGCAGGAAAGCTCGCGCTGGTCTTCTCGATCTGGGCTGGATTCGTCTGAATATTCATTGAAAATTCCGTAAGCGGGCACTCAGCGGCGTCACCGCTACGGCAATGGCCCTAAAACCGGTTCAAATGCAATTGGTTGCATCAACCCCTATGCCGAAAGTTTGTTTCCGCACCACGACAGGGCGTCATCTTTCGACCAACTCAAAGACGAGCGCCCCTCGCTCCCGTCAAGACCGATCGACGGAGAGGATTCGGGCTTTTTCGTGATGCCGACGCCAGCTTACGCTATATTTCGCCGGCATCACGATCATGTTTGGAAACAGGCGGTAACCGTTGGCACCAAACGCGTCAGGCGGCACCGATTATCCGGATCACGAAGAGGATCGCATCCGGCTCGGGCTGAACCCGCAAGACAGCGGCATCAGGTCCGAGCAGCAAGGTGTCGAGCGGCCCGAGACGAACGGGCGCGGTGCCGGGGAAAATGGCATGGCCTGCATGACAAAGGATGAGGGTGGCCCCGGCCCCAGTCAGGATTTCCACAGGCGTCGAAATCGCCAGACGCTCGACCTGATGCAACATGGGGCCGCGACGCGTCATGACGTTGAGATCGGTGATCGGGCCGGCGATCAGCGCGGCACTTGTTGGCTGGTCGGCTGGAAAGGAAAATGGCCGGGAGGCCGCCGTCATCCGCTCCGGTGGCCGGCCCGCGACGTCAAGCACGATTCCCTCGCCCTCCAGCACCGACAGCGTCCGGTCGATGCCGGAAAAGCTGGAGAATGGCCCGCTCGTCTCGACCCGGGCCATCGAGACGCGCCAGTCGAAATCGTCGAGCCCGGCGCCATCGGGCGAGACGGCGATCTCGGTCGTCGTGCCGCCGCCGTTCTTCCACGGCATGACGCGGTAATCGGCGGCACGAAGGATGCGCATGGCGTCAGCCGTTACCGAGAATGCCGGGCAGGTTGAGCTGGTGCTCCTTGGCGCATTCGATGGCGATGTCGTAGCCGGCATCGGCATGGCGCATGACGCCGGTCGCCGGGTCGTTCCACAGAACGCGCTCCAGACGTCTCGCTGCGTCAGGCGTGCCATCGGCGACGATGACCATGCCGGCATGCTGGGAAAAGCCCATGCCGACGCCGCCGCCATGGTGCAGCGACACCCAGGTGGCGCCCGAAGCTGTGTTGAGCAGCGCGTTGAGCAATGGCCAGTCGGAGACCGCGTCAGTGCCGTCCTTCATCGCTTCCGTCTCGCGGTTCGGCGAAGCGACCGAGCCGGAATCGAGGTGATCGCGGCCGATGACGACCGGCGCCTTGAGTTCGCCCTTGGCCACCATCTCGTTGAAGGCGAGACCAAGCCTGTGCCGGTCGCCGAGACCGACCCAGCAAATGCGCGCCGGCAGGCCCTGGAATGAGATGCGCTCGCGCGCCATGTCGAGCCAGTTGTGCAGATGGGTGTTGCCGGGGGTGAGTTCGCGCACCTTGGCGTCAGTCTTGTAGATATCCCCGGGATCGCCGGAGAGTGCGGCCCAACGGAACGGGCCGATGCCTCGGCAAAAGAGCGGACGGATGTAGGCCGGCACGAAACCGGGGAAGGCAAAGGCATTTTCAAAGCCTTCGTCCTTGGCGACCTGACGGATGTTGTTGCCGTAGTCGAGGGTCGGCACGCCGGCGTTCCAGAACGCCACCATCGCCTCGACATGCTCGCGCATGGAGGCGCGCGCCGCCTTCTCGACCGCCTTCGGGTCGCTGACGCGCTTTTCGCGCCATTCGGCCATCGTCCAACCCTTCGGCAAATAGCCGTTGATAGGGTCGTGCGCAGAGGTCTGGTCGGTGACCATGTCGGGGCGGATGCCGCGCCTGAACATTTCGGGCACGATCTCGGCGGCATTGCCGAGCAAGCCTACGGACTTAGCCTCGCCGGCCTTGGTCCAGCGCTCGATCATCTCCATGGCTTCGTCGAGCGTCTCGGCCTTCTCGTCGACATAGCGGGTGCGCAGGCGGAAATCGATCGAATCGGGATTGCATTCGATGGCCAGGCAGCAGGCGCCGGCCATGACGGCGGCCAGAGGCTGCGCGCCGCCCATGCCGCCGAGACCACCGGTCAGGATCCATTTTCCCTTCAGATTGCCGCCATAGTGCTGGCGGCCGGCCTCGACGAAGGTTTCGTAGGTGCCCTGCACGATGCCTTGCGTGCCGATGTAGATCCAGGAGCCGGCCGTCATCTGGCCGTACATCATCAGGCCCTTCTTATCGAGCTCGTTGAATTTCTCCCAGGTCGCCCAGTGCGGTACCAGGTTGGAATTGGCGATCAGCACGCGCGGCGCGTCCGAGTGGGTGCGGAACACGCCGACCGGCTTGCCGGACTGCACCAGCAGCGTCTCGTCCTCGCCAAGCGTCTTCAGCGAGGCGACGATGCGGTCGAAATCGTTCCAGGTGCGCGCCGCCCTGCCGATGCCGCCATAGACGACCAGCTCGTTGGGGTTCTCGGCGACCTCGGGGTCGAGGTTGTTCATCAGCATGCGCAGCGGCGCTTCGGTCGTCCAATAGCGGGCGTTGAGCTTGTCGCCGCGGGGGCTGCGCACTTCGCGGATGTTGTGGCGAGGGTCGGTCATCATTGTCCCTTTCGGATGAGGCGGCGCGTCAGCGGCCGGCCCAGTCAATGGCGGTTTGGAGAATCTTTCTCAGCGTGGCGCGGATCGGCGCGGCGAAGGCGGCATCGTAGGGCACCGGCCAATTGTCCGGCGTGCCCTTCCCTTCGGGTTCGCGCATATAGCCGCGATTGGAGAGTTCCATCTGCAGCGCATGCACGCCCTGAAGCGGCAGGCCGAAATGGCGCGTGATCCACCCGCCCTTGAAGCGCCCGTTGACGACAAAGGTTTCACCGGTTTCAGCCATGATCTGGTTGACCGTCGCCTGCAGCGTCGGATCAGCGCTTTTGCCGTCGTTCGTGCCGAGATTGAATACCGGCAGCGTGCCTTCGAACAGGCGTGGCAGCACCGAGCGGATCGAATGGCAGTCGTAGAGGACAATCTTGCCGTGCAGGCTGCGCAGCCTGTCGATCTCGGCCTGCAAGGCAGCGTGGTAGGGTGTGAAGAACTTCTCGCGACGCTCGTCGATCTCGGACGGGCCCGGCTCTTCGCCCTGGCGGTAGAGCGGATCGCCATCGAAGGTTTCGGTCGGGCACAGGCCGGTGGTCGCCTGGCCTGGATAGAGCGAGGCACCGGATGGATCGCGGTTGACGTCGATCACGGTGCGCGAGATCGCCGTGTGCACGACGGTCACGCCAAGGTCAGTGGCGAAATCATAGAGATTGTCGATCCACCAGTCGCAATCGCGCCGACCCAGCCATGGCGACACCAGCCGGCTTTCCAGGCCGGCAAGGTCGATGCCGGTGTGCGGGATCGACACCAGCAGCGGTGCCGTGCCCTGAGTAATGGTGAGCCAGGATGGCGTCATGCGAGATCTCCCCATGTTGGAGCTCTACGGCGCCCCCCTCTGCCCTGCCGGGCATCTCCCCCTCTTGGGGGGAGATTGGCCGCCACAGCGGCTTTCGCCAATCGCCGGCGTTGCAAGAGGAGCGGCGTCAGGGAAGCTGCTGATCTCCCCCCAAGAGGGGGAGATGGCCGGCAGGCCAGAGGGGGGCGCGAAGGATCACGGCCTTCCATGGTTAGCACTCTCACGACGCAATCCCCGGCAGCGTCACCGCGCTTGCCGCCTTCACCGTTGCGCCGCTGCGCACCATGGCGATGGCCTTTTCCATGTCGGGGTGGAAATGGCGGTCATTGTCGAGATGCGGCACCTCGGCGCGAACCAGCTTGCGCACGGCCTCCAGCGCGGCGCTGGAGGCCAGGGGTGCATGGAAATCGCAGCCTTGCGCGGCGGCCAGCAATTCGATGCCGATCACCGCCGTCGCATTCTCGACCATGCCGATCAGCCGGCGCGCGCCATGCGCAGCCATCGAGACGTGGTCTTCCTGGTTGGCCGAGGTCGGGATGGAATCGACCGATGCCGGATAGGCCTTCTGCTTGTTTTCCGAAACGAGGGCCGCCGCCGTCACCTGCGGGATCATGAAGCCGGAGTTGAGGCCGGGCTTGGGTGTCAGGAAGGCGGGCATGCCTGACAGGGCCGGGTCGACCAGCATGGCGATGCGGCGTTCCGACAGCGAACCGATCTCGCAGACGGCCAGCGCGATCATGTCGGCGGCGAAAGCCACTGGCTCGGCGTGGAAATTGCCACCGGAGAGCGCGGTGTCGTCCTCGGCGAAGATCAGCGGATTGTCGGTGACGCCATTGGCCTCGGTGCCGAGCGTATCGGCCGCCTTGCGCAACACATCGAGGGCCGCGCCCATGACTTGCGGCTGGCAACGCAGGCAATAGGGATCCTGCACACGCTCGTCGCCGACGCGATGCGATTCACGAATAGCGCTGCCGGCCATCAGATTGCGCAGCGCATCCGCCGTCTCGATCTGGCCCCGATGTTTTCTCAGCAGATGGATGCGCGGATCGAAAGGGGCGTCGGAGCCTTTCGCCGCATCGGTTGACAGCGCGCCGGCGACCAGCGCCGACTGGTAGAGCACTTCTGCCTCGAACAGCGCGGCCAGCGCATAGGCCGTCGAAAACTGCGTGCCGTTGAGCAGCGCCAGACCTTCCTTGGCGCCCAATGTCACCGGCTCCAGCCCGTGCGAGACGAACGCGACCTTGGCCGGAAAGCGGCCATGCGGGGTGAAGCATTCGCCGACGCCGATCATCACCGCCGTCATGTGCGACAGCGGGGCAAGGTCTCCGGAGGCGCCGACCGAACCTTGCGCCGGCACCACCGGGATGACGTCGTTGGCGAGCATCGCTTCCAGCAATTCGATGGTGTGCGAGCGCACGCCGGAGGCGCCCTGCGCCAGGCTCGCAAGCTTCAGCGCCATCATCAGCCGGGTAATGGCGACGGGCATCGGCTCGCCAACGCCGGCGGCATGCGACAGAACGATGTTGCGCTGCAGGGTCTCCAGATCTTCGGCCGGGATGCGCACGCTGGCCAGCTTGCCGAAGCCGGTGTTGATGCCATAGACCGGCTCGCCCTTGGCAACGATGCGCGCGACAGCCTCGGCGCTTGCCTTGATTTTTGGGCGGCAGCCATCATCCAGTTTCGGCACGGCGCCCCGATAAATGGCGCGCCAATCGGCCAGCGTGGCGTTGCCAGGCTTCAGGGTCAGTTCGGTCATTGTCCTCTCCAGATGCGGGCATGCAGCGGGTTGAAGCCCATGCGGTAGACGAGTTCGGCGGGACGCTCGATCTCCCAGATCGCCAGGTCGGCGGATTTGCCTGATACCAGCGTCCCGATCTCGCCGAGCAGGCCCAGCGCACGCGCGGCCTCGCGGGTGACGCCGGCAAGACACTCGTCGACCGTCATGCCGAACAGCGTCGCCGCCATGTTCATGGTCAGAAGCAGCGAGGTCAGCGGCGATGTGCCGGGATTGTTGTCGGTGGCGACAGCCATTTTCACGCCATGCTGGCGAAACAGGCCGATCGGCGGCTTCTTGGTCTCGCGGATGAAGTAGTAGGCGCCAGGCAGAATCGTCGCGACGGTCCCCGCCCTGGCCATCGCCACGGCGCCTGCTTCATCGGTGTATTCGAGATGATCCGCCGACAACGCGCCATAGCGGGCGGCAAGTTCGGCGCCGTGCAGGTTGGATAGCTGGTCGGCGTGGAGTTTTACGGGCAAGCCGAGCGCCCTGGCCTTGTCGAACACGCGCGCCATCTGCTCGGGCGAAAATGCGATGCCTTCACAGAACCCGTCGACGGCATCGGCCAAGCCTTCGGCGGCGACGCCGGGAAGGATTGTGTTGGCGACGAGATCGACGAAGGCGTCCTTGTCGCCCTTGGCTTCGGGAGGCAGCGCATGGGCTGCCAGGCATGTGGTGCGGACCGTTACCGGGCGTTCATTTCCCAGCTGTCGCGCGGCGCGCAGCGACTTCTTTTCATTGTCGAGATCGAGGCCATAACCGGACTTGATCTCGACCGTGGTGACGCCTTCCGCCATCAGCGCGTCAAGGCGCGGCAGCGTCTGGGCGACCAGGTCGCTCTCGCTGGCGACGCGCAGCGCCTTGACCGAAGAGACAATGCCGCCGCCGGCCCTGGCGACCTCTTCATAGGTGGCGCCGGCCAACCGCATCTCGAACTCGTTGGCGCGGTTGCCTGCGTGGATCAGGTGGGTGTGGCAGTCGATCAGGCCGGGCGTAATCCAGCGGCCTTCGCAATCGACGGTCTCGCCCTGGGCAAACGCCGAGGGCATCTCGGATTCGGAACCGGCATAGACAATGCGGCCGCCGCGCACCGCGACCGCGCCGTGTTCGACGATGCCAAGTCCGGCGGAATTTTCGGCCATGGTCGCCAGACGCGCATTGCGCCAAAGGCGAAGCCCTCCCGCTTGGCTCTTGCTCTCTCCAGCCATCATCTTTTCCAATTGAAAGGATGGCGATTATGTATATACATATTGAAACGCACTGCAAGTGCTATTGTCATCCCCAGGGCAGGATTCGGAGACGGACGTGACGGCGATCTTTGCGGAACAGGCGCTCCTGCCGGATGGTTGGCAAGGCAATGTGCGGATCGCCATCGACCAGGGGCGAATCTCGGCGATCGAGGCCGGGACCTCCCCGCGACCAGGCGACGAACGCCATGCCATCCTGCTGCCCGGCATGCCCAATCTGCACAGCCACGCTTTTCAGCGCGGCATGGCCGGGCTTGCCGAGTTGCGAGGCCCCTCCGCCGACAGTTTCTGGAGCTGGCGCGAGGTGATGTACCGTTTCGCGCTGTCGATGACTCCCGATCAGGTCGAGGCGGTGGCGGCGCAGCTCTATGTCGAAATGCTGGAGGCCGGCTTTTCGCGCGTCGGCGAATTTCACTATCTCCATCATGACCGCGACGGACAACCTTACGCCAACCCTGCCGAAATGGCCGAGCGCATCGCCGCGGCGGCCGGCGAAACGGGTATCGGCCTGACGCTGCTGCCGGTGTTTTACGCCCACTCCTCCTTCGGTGGTGCCGCGCCAAACGAAGGCCAGAGGCGATTCGTCAACGATGTTGGCGGGTTCGCCCGACTTGTTGAGAAGTCCTGCGAATCTGTTCGCTCTTTGAATCAAGCAATTGTCGGCGTCGCCCCGCACAGTTTACGGGCCGCGACGCCGGAGGAACTCAGGGCGGTTGCGGCGATCGCGCCGGACGGGCCGATCCACATCCACGTCGCCGAGCAGGTGAAGGAGGTCGAGGATTGCCTTGCCTGGTCCGGCGCGCGTCCGGTCGAGTTTCTGCTTGGGGCTGCCGCTGTCGACCAGCGCTGGTGCCTGATCCATGCCACCCACATGACGGAAACCGAGACCATCGACCTGGCCAAGAGCGGCGCCATCGCCGGCCTTTGCCCGATCACCGAGGCCAATCTCGGCGACGGCACCTTTGCCGCGCCGCTGTACAAGGAGCATGGCGGCCGCTTCGGTGTCGGCTCCGATTCCAACGTGCTGATCGGCCTGCCCGACGAATTGCGCCAGCTCGAATATTCGCAGCGCCTCGCGCACCGCGCCCGCAATGTGCTTGCGGTGGCAGGCGGCTCGACCGGGCGTGCGCTGTTCGACGCCGCACTTGACGGCGGCAGCGTCGCGCTCGGCGCCGGCGCCGCGCGGATAGCCGTCGGCGCTGCCGCTGATCTCGTCTCGCTCGACGCCGGCAATCCCTCGCTGGCGGGCAAGATGGGCGATGCGATCCTTGATGCCTGGATCTTCGCCAATGGCAGCAAGGTCGATTGTGTCTGGGTGCACGGGCAAAAGCAGGTCAGCGGCGGCAGGCATGCGAGACGCGAGGAGATTGCCGAGCGGTTTCGCGAGGTAATGACCGCGCTCTCGGAAAGCTGATCCTGGATGAGCATGGTCGAACCGACTGACATGGAGGACAGCGAGACCGTTTCGCTGCATCAGCGCATCCTTTCCGATATCCGCGAAAAGATCCTGTCCGGCACTTGGGCGCCTGGCCACCGTATTCCGTTCGAACATGAGCTGACGGCGGAATACAAATGCTCGCGCATGACCGTGAACAAGGCGCTGTCGCAGCTCGCCAAGGCCGGCTTGATCGAACGGCGGCGGCGTTCGGGCAGCTTTGTCCGCCGGCCGCAATCGCAAGCGGCGGTGCTTGAACTGCACGACATCAGGATCGAGGTCGAGGCGCTCGCCCTGCCCTATCGCTATGAGCGGCGGGAACGCCTGCAGCGGCGCAGCAATGCTGGCGACCGGGGACTGCTCGGGCTCTCCACGGCGGGCTCGGTCCTGCGGCTTGAAGGCTTGCATTTTGCCGGCGAACGGCCGTTCGCCTTCGAGCAGAGACTGATCAATCTGTCGGCCGTGGCCGAGGCTGGAGACGAGGCGTTCCTCGAAATCGCGGCAGGCCCGTGGCTAATAGGCCGTGTGCCCTGGAGCGAAGCCGAGCACCGCATCCGCGCCATGGCGGCCGACGAGACTATCGCCGATGCGCTCGACATCGATCCCGGCGCGCCCTGCCTGGTGGTCGAACGCCGCACCTGGAGCGCCGAGCACCCGGTCACCCATGTACGCTTCATCTATCCGGCGGAAAGCCACACGCTGGTGGCAAGGTTCACGCCTTCGCAGGGGTAGCTGATCTCCCCCGCTCTGCCCTGCCGGGCATCTCCCCCACGAGGGGGGAGATCGACAGCCTCCACGTCGCGCTTTACAGCGCGGCCGTCACAATAATCTCGACCAGATATTCCGGGCCGGCGAGCTTGGCTTCGCCAGTGGCGCGGGCGGGCGTGTGGCCCTGCGGCACCCACTTGTCCCATTCGGAATTCATTTCGGCGAAGGTGCTCATGTCGGCCAGCCAGATGATCGCCTGGACGATCTTGGTCTTGTCGGTGCCGGCCTTGGCCAGCAATTCGTCGATGGCCGCCAGAACATCGCGGGTCTGCGAGGCGACGTTGCCGCCGGGTTCGCCGACCTGGCCGGCCAGATAGACGGTGTTGCCGTGGATGACGATCTGGCTCATGCGCGGGCCGACATCGATGCGACGAATGCTCATTCGAGAGGTTCCTTCCGTTGTGGTCAGGCCTCTTTAGAGTCGCCGTCCGCTTCGGGCAAGGCCGCCTGACCGAAACCGTTTGAGCCAATTGCGCCACTTAAGGCCAGCCGCGCACACGGGGAGTTGACCATGGCGTCGCAATTCCGCCGGATGGACTTGTTGACTAATGTAATAACATCACATATCCAACAACCCCTGCCTGCGGCCGCGTTTGGCGACGGAGCGATATGACCCAGACCTGCCTGACATTCCGTGACCTGACGCTTGGTTATAACAGCCATCCAGCGATCCATCATCTCGATGGCGCGATCCGCAAGGGTTCGTTGACGGCGGTAGTCGGTGCCAACGGCTCCGGCAAGTCGACGCTGATGAAGGGTATCGTCGGGGTGCTGAAGCCAATGGCCGGCGAAGTTGTCCGCGCGCCCGGTGTGCGGGCGGCCTATCTGCCGCAGCAATCGGAACTCGATCGCTCTTTTCCCGCCCGTGTCGTCGATCTGGTTTCACTGGGCCTGTGGCCGAAGCGCGGCATGCTTGGCCGCTACACCAAGGAAGATCGCGAATCCGTCAGCAAGGCTTTGATGGCCGTCGGCCTCGGCGGCTTCGAGAAGCGGCCGATCGACACGCTGTCGGGTGGTCAATTGCAGCGGACGCTGTTTGCCCGGGTGCTGTTGCAGGATGCCGACCTGATCCTGCTCGACGAGCCCTTCAACGCAGTCGACGCCAAGACGGTCGGCGACCTGATTGCGCTGATCAAGCGCTGGCACGGCGAGGAGCGCACCGTCATGGTGGTGGTGCATGATCTCGATCTGGTGCGCCAGAATTTTCCCGAAACACTGCTGCTTGCCCGCCAGCCGGTTGCCTGGGGCGAAACCCGGGAAACGCTGAAGCCGGAGAACCTGCTGCGGGCGCGCCGCTTTCACGAAGCCTGGGAAGAGAACGCGCCCTGGTGCGAGCCTGACGAGCACGCTCACGGCCATGATCACGATCATCATGGGCACGATCACGACCATCACCATGGCGCCGGACCGAGGGCTGCGTGATGGACGCGCTCTACGGTCTTTTCATCGCGCCCTTCGCCGATTTCGGCTTCATGCAGAGGGCGCTGATCGGCTCGCTGATGCTGTCGCTCGGCGCCTGCCCGATCGGCGTCTTCCTGATGCTGCGGCGCATGAGCCTGTCGGGTGATGCAATGGCGCATGCCATCCTGCCGGGGGCGGCCGCCGGCTTCCTGTTCTATGGCCTTGAAATCCTGCCGATGACCATTGGCGGCCTGATCGCCGGCGTCATCGTGGCGCTCGGCGCCGGCGCCGTTTCGCGCTTCACCATCCAGCGTGAGGACGCCTCGATGGCGGCTTTCTACCTGATTTCGCTCGCCATCGGCGTGCTGATGGTGTCGATCCGCGGCTCCAGCGTCGATCTCATGCATGTGCTGTTCGGCACAGTTCTGGCGCTCAACAACGAGGCCTTGACGCTGATCGGCGGCATCGTCGCGGTGACGCTGGTCTGTCTCGCCATCTTCTGGCGGGCGCTGGTCGCCGAATGCCTCGACCCGCTGTTCCTGCGTTCGGTCAGCCGCATGGGCAGCCCGGTGCATTTCATCTTCCTCGGCCTCGTCGTGCTTAACCTCGTCGGCGGCTTCCAGGCGCTCGGTACCTTGCTGTCCGTTGGATTGATGATGCTGCCGGCGGCTGCCGCTCGCTTCTGGACGGCGCGCGTCGAGCCGATGTGCGTGCTGGCCGTGCTGATCGGCTTTGCCTCCTGCATTGCCGGACTGCTCCTCTCCTATCATGCCTCGCTGCCGTCCGGCCCGGCCATCATCCTGTCGGCCGGCGTCGTCTATTTCGCCTCGATCCTGTTTGGCACGCGCGGCATTCTGCGCGCGCGCATCATCCATCACCGTCACAGAACGGCCTGATCCCCCGCCCCTAAAAGGAGACCCCGCTTATGCTGAAATCGATCCGTGCCGCCCTGGCGATGAGCGTTATAACATTAACCGTCTTTGGAGCATCGTCGGCATTCGCCGCGCCGCTGAAAGTGGTCGCCAGCTTCACCGTCATCGCGGACTTCGCCAAAAACGTCGGCGGCGACCGGGTCGCGATCACCACCATTGTCGGGCCGGACGGCGATGCCCATGTCTATGAGCCGAGCCCCGCCGACGCGGTGGCCATGGCCAAGGCCGATATCGTGCTGGTCAACGGCCTGCATTTCGAGGGCTTCCTGCAGCGGCTGGTCGATGCCAGCGCCACCAAGGCCTCGATCATCACCTTGACCAAAGGCGTGACGCCGATCGACTTCAAGCCTGAATTCGCCGACGCCGACGCAGCGGAGGGTGCCGGCACCGGCGGCGGCAAGACGGTGACCGATCCGCACGCGTTCCAGTCGATCGCCAATGCCAGGATCTATGTGAAGAACATCGCCGAAGCGTTCTGCGCGGCCGATAGCGAAGGCTGCGTCTCCTACCAGACCAATGCCGCCGCCTATACCAAGAAGCTCGATGCGCTGGAAGGCGAAGTGAAGGCGGCGATCCAGTCGATCCCCGAGGCAAAGCGCGTCGTCATCACCTCGCATGACGCCTTCGGCTATTTCGAGCACGAATACGGCCTGACTTTCCTCGCCCCGCAAGGCATCTCGACCGATTCCGAACCGTCGGCCGCCGATGTCGCCAAGCTGGTCGAGCAGGTCAAGCAGGACAAGGCCGCGGCCATCTTCGTCGAGAACATCACCAACCCGCGCCTGATCGAGCAGATCGCCAGCGAGACCGGCATCAAGGTCGGCGGCACGCTCTACTCGGATGCGCTGTCGCAGCCCGATGGCCCGGGCTCGACCTATATCGACATGATGCACAACAACATCCGTCAGATCAAAGGCGCCATTCTCGGCAGCTGAAATTGATCCGCACCCAGCCGGGCCGTATCGGCCCGGTTGGATTTTCTGGCCTGCGATGTCTATTTGGCAGAGAATTCCTTCGATGCGGATTGCCGCCCCCCTCCGGGAGTGGCAAGACTGCCGTCAACGAGATCGCGAGGACGACACAATGGAATACCGCCAGATCAGCGAAGACTATTCGGTTTCAGGCCAGATCCAGCCCGAAGACGTCGCCGCCATCAAGGAAGCCGGCTTCAAGAGCGTGATCTGCAACCGGCCGGACGACGAACAGCCCGGCCAGCCTTCGGCGGAAACGCTCAAGACAGCAGTCGAAGCCGCCGGTCTCGCCTTCCGCTATATCCCGGTCATCAGCGGCCAGATCACGCAGGACAATGTCGACGACCAGGCCGAAGCACTGGACGAGCTCGAAGGGCCGGTGTTCGCCTATTGCCGCTCCGGGGCGCGATGCACCAATCTGTATGGGCTGATCCAGCAGTCGAAGGCTTAAATCGGCAGCGCGCCAGTTTCCTTCAGCGTTTCCAGCACAATCGCCGTTTTCACATGCTGCACGGATTCGTGCGGCAGCAGCACGCCGTTGACGAACTCCGACAGTGATTTGAGATCGGGCGTCACGACTTTTAGGATATAATCCATCTCGCCGGTCAGCGCGTGCGCCTCCTGCACTTCCGGCAGCCGCGCCACCAATTCGCCAAAGCGGCGGGCATTGTCGCGGTTGTGGGTAGCCAAGGTTACCGAGATGACGTTGACCAGCGAAAAGCCGAGCCTGTCACGGTCGAGCACCGCCCGGTAGCCTTTGATAAAGCCATCCTCCTCCAGACGCTGGCGGCGGCGCGAGCATTGCGATGCCGACAGGTTCACCCGCTCTGACAGATCGTTGTTGGTGAGCCGCGCGTCACCTTGCAGGAGCGCCATTATCTTGCGGTCAAATTGATCAATGCGCGTTTCATCCACGGATTTTGCTCTCTTCATGCATGTTTCACGCATGACATCATCATTTCAAGCGTTTGAATGCAAGCACTATGCACCAGCTCCGCGTTATCATGGCGTCGAATGGTCATTTTCGACCAAACGACATTTCGGAGGAATACCATGGGTCCCTTCCCGCACGACGCCCCGCCCGCCACGATCAGCAAGGACAACCCCGCCGGCACCGATGGTTTCGAGTTCGTCGAATTCGCGCATCCGGAGCCCGGGAAGCTGGCCGAGCTGTTCACCCGAATGGGCTATGTGGCGGTGGCCAGGCATCGCAGCAAGAACATTACCGTCTGGCGCCAGGGCGACATCAACTATGTCGTCAATGCCGAGCCCAGCTCTCATGCGATGAAGTTCGTCGACAAGCACGGCCCTTGCGCCGCTTCGATGGCCTGGCGCGTGGTCGATGCCAAGCACGCTTTCGACCACGCCGTCTCGAAGGGAGCCATCCCCTATGAAGGCGACGACAAGGCGCTCGATGTGCCGGCGATTGTCGGCATCGGCGGCTCGCTGCTTTATTTCATCGACAGCTACGGCAAGAAGGGCTCGGCCTATGACGCCGAATTCGAGTGGCTTGGCGCGCGCGACCCCCGGCCGCAAGGCGTCGGCTTCTATTTCCTCGACCACCTGACTCACAATGTCTATCGCGGCCAGATGGACAAGTGGTGGGACTTTTATCGCAATCTGTTCGGCTTCAGGCAGATCCATTTCTTCGATATCGACGGCAAGATCACCGGTCTGGTCAGCCGCGCCATCACCTCGCCCTGCGGCAAGATCCGCATTCCGCTCAACGAATCCAAGGACGAGACCAGCCAGATCGCCGAATACCTGAAGAAGTACAATGGCGAAGGCATCCAGCACATCGCGGTCGGTACCGATGAGATCTACGCGGCCACCGACAAGCTCGCCGACAACGGGCTGAAGTTCATGCCCGGCCCGCCGGAGACCTACTACGACATGTCGTATGACCGCGTGAACGGCCACGACGAGCCGATCGAGCGGATGAAGAAGCATGGTATCCTGATCGACGGCGAAGGCGTGGTCGATGGCGGCATGACCAAGATCCTGCTGCAGATTTTTTCGAAGACCGTGATCGGGCCGATCTTCTTCGAGTTCATCCAGCGCAAGGGCGACGAAGGCTTTGGCGAGGGCAATTTCCGCGCTTTGTTCGAATCGATCGAGCAGGACCAGATCAAGCGCGGCGTGATCAAGGTGGACGGCAAGGCGGCTTAGCTTACTTGCAGGACAACTTCTTATGACCTAAATTCTGGTCACAGGAGGTCGTCCATGAACATTCCAATGGCTAAGGCGAAGGCTCAGCTGTCTGAGTTGGTGAAGCGTGCCCAAGCTGGCGAAGAAATCAATCTGACGCGTCACGGCGAGGTTGTTGCAACCTTGAACGCTCCCGCTCGGCCAGGCGGAAGCAAAGGCCTGCTCGGAGCCTTAAAGGGCCAGATCCGGATAGCGGACGATTTTGACGAACTCGGTCCCGAATTTTCGACTTACGACGTCGCGCTGGTCTGACGACCCAACCCCAGCCGCTCGACCTCTTCCTTCCTTAGCTTCAAATCATAGTCGAGCAAAAACTCATCCAGTTGCGGCGGCGCGACTGACGTGCCCGACAGCATGGCGTGGACCTGGCCGCGGTGGTGGATGTCGTGCAGGAAGACGTGCGCCAGGATATCGCCGATCTTTTCCGGGATCATGCCGTCCTCGCGCCGGTCGGTGATGACGCGGCGATCGAGATCGACCTCCGACAGGCCATCGCAGAAGGCGATCAGCCGTCGGTCGGCCACTAGCTGTGCGGCAAAGAGCGGCTCACTTTCCTCGAAAGGCACGAAATCATCATGGGCGGCGGCGCCGACACCGCCCTCTTCGAGAAAATCGAGATAGAGATAATCGACGGCAAGGACGTGGTTGAGCGTTGCCTTGATCGACGGGAAAAAGCTGGTGCGCTCGGCTTCGAACTCGCCGGGCTTGAGCGCAAGCACGGCACGGTAGAGCCGGTCGTTCGACCAGAGATTATTCCCAGCCATGCGGCGCAAATGATCCAGAAGATTCATCGCTGAAAATCTGTCCTAGCCTATCCCTCGTATTTCTCAACCGTCTGCTCGATGGCACCGAAGATCGAATGGCCTGCCTTGTCCTTCATCTCGACGCGCACCGTGTCGCCGAAGCGCAGGAACGGCGTCTTTGGTTCACCTGACTCGATCGTCTCGATCATGCGCAGTTCGGCGATGCAGGAATAGCCGGCGCCGCCCGCCGCGACCGGCTTGCCCGGGCCGCCGTCGAGCTTGTTGGAGACCGTACCCGAGCCGATGATGGTGCCTGAAACCAGCGGCCTTGTCCGGGCGGCGTGAGCGATCAGGGCCGGGAAATCGAAGGTCATGTCGACGCCGGCATTGGCGCGGCCGAACGGCTTGCCGTTGATGTCGGCGAGCAGCGGCAGGCTGACCTTGCCGCCGTCCCAGGCATCGCCCAGTTCGTCCGGCGTCACCGCCACGGGCGAAAAGGCCGAGGACGGTTTCGACTGAAAGAAGCCGAACCCCTTGGCCAGTTCCGGCCCGGTGAGCGCGCGCAACGTGACATCGTTGACCAGCATGACCAGCCGGATGGCGGCGCGCGCCTCATCGAGGCTGGCGCCCATCGGCACATCGTCAACGATGACCGCGACCTCGGCTTCCATATCGATGCCGAAGGCCTCGTCGACTGTCTGGATCGGATCGCGTGGTGCCACGAAGGAGTCCGAGCCGCCCTGGTAGATCAGCGGGTCGGTCCAGAAGCTTGCCGGCATCTCGACGCCGCGCGCTTTGCGCACCAGTTCGACATGGTTCACATAGGCGGATCCGTCAGCCCATTGATAGGCGCGCGGCAGCGGCGAATGCGCGTCGTGCTCGTGGAAGCGAGCTGCCGGCATCGCATTGTTCTCCAGCGATTCGGCGATTGTCGCCAGATGCGGCGAGATCCTGCGCCAGTCGTCGAGTGCCGCCTGCAGCGTGCGCGCCAGAAACGAGGCGTCGGTGTATTGTGTCAGGTCGCGCGAAACGACGACGAGTTTCCCGTCGCGCGCCCCATCCTTCAGCGTGGCAAGCTTCATGCTGTTCCCTCTCCTTTTGCAGCTTTCCCGCTGCTTAGCTCCACAACAAGGCCGTCGCGCGCGATCGTCAAGTCGCCGGCCCATGTTTTCCTGACGGCGGCAGTCCACTCTGTCTCGCCAATCTGGGAGTCGTCGGCCGGAATGAGGTGATTGAGCACCAGCCGCTTCACGCCGGCTGTGTCGGCGATGCGCCCAGCCTCCTCGGCAAAGCTGTGGCTTGCAAGCAGATGCTCCTTGAGCCGCGCGCCATTGCCGGTCCTGGCAACCAGCCGCTCGATGCCTTCTTCCAGCATGGCTTCATGGACGAGGACATCAGCGCCTTCGGCGAAATCGGCCAGCGGCGGAAAGAAGGCTGTATCGGCCGAGAACACCACGCTTTTTGCGCCATGCTCGAAGCGCAGGGCAAAACAGTCGGTCACCGGCGGATGGTCGACGCGCAGCGCCGTGACCTTCAGGCCGCGCTGCTCGACCACATGGCCTTCGCCGAATTCTTCGACAGAAACCAACTCGCGAATGTCGGGCCGGCCCTCGTCGACGATGCGGATTTCGATGTCGAATTCCATCGCCTGGCAAAAGCGCCGCCAGTAATGGCCCGTGCCGGGCGGACCAAACACGCTGACTGGCGTCGCCAGACCCGCAGTCCAGGCGGTGTGGATCAGCGGTCCGAGTTCCAGCACATGGTCGGAATGCAGATGGGTGATGAAGATCAGGTCGAGTGCCTTCAGGCTGGTGCCGGCGTCGACAAGGCCGCGCGTGACACCGAGCCCGCAATCGACGACGATGGCTCGCCCGCCGATCTCGAGCAGCGACGAACTCGGCCACGGCCCGCCCGGCCGCAGCGCAGGGCCGCCTTTCGAGCCCAGCAGCACCAGCCGGTCCGGCATTGGCTTGCCGCTCAAGACCAGTCGCCCTCGGGCGTGCCATTGAAGCGCTTCTTCAGGTCGGCCCAGCAATCGATGTAGTTGTCCTGCCGGGTTTCGAGTTCGGCGCCGTAGCGGGTCAGCATCTGCGGAAAACGCGTCTCGAACATGAAGGCCATGGTGTTGTCGAGCTTGACCGGTTTCAGCTCCGCGCGCGAGGCCTTTTCGAAGCCAGGCGCATCCGGGCCATGGGCCAGCATCAGATTGTGCAGGCTGATGCCGCCGGGAACGAAACCTTCCTCCTTGGCGTCGTACTGGCCGTGGATCAGACCCATGAACTCGCTCATGATGTTGCGGTGATACCAGGGCGGCCGGAACGTATCCTCCGCAACCAGCCAGCGCGGCGGGAAGATGACGAAGTCGATATTGGCGGTGCCTTCCTCGCCGCTCGGCGCGGTGAGAACCGTGAAGATCGATGGATCGGGGTGGTCGAACAGCAGTGCGCCGACCGGCGAAAACGTCGCCAGATCATATTTGTAAGGCGCGTAGTTGCCGTGCCAGGCGACGACGTCGAGCGGCGAATGGCCGATCTCGGTGACGTGAAAATTGCCGCACCATTTCACGATCAGCCGGCACGGCGTTTCCTTCTCCTCGAACCAGGCGCAGGGCGTCTTGAAGTCGCGCGGATTGGCCAGGCAATTGGCACCGATGGGGCCGCGATCAGGCAAGGTCAGCTTGGCGCCGTAATTCTCGCAGACATAGCCGCGCACTTCGGTGTCGACCAGTTCGACCTTGAAGACGAGGCCGCGCGGCAGTACGGCGATCTCGCCAGGGCGAAGCTCGATGACCCCCATCTCGGTGACAAGGCGCAAGCTGCCCACCTGCGGCACAACAAGCAATTCACCGTCGGCATTGAAAAAATGGTCGTCGACCATGGAGCGGTTGGCGACATAGACATGGGCAGCCATGCCGCTCTGCCCGAGCACGTCGCCGGCCGTGGTGATCGTGCGCATGCCGGCGATAAAATCGGTCGGCTCTTTCGGCATCGGCACCGGGTTCCAGCGGTATTGGCCCAGCGCCAGCTCGTGGTCGCCGACATTCGGCGCGGTCTTCCACAGGGGATAGTTCGCGGCCTTGAATCGGCCAGTGTGTTTTACGCTCGGCCGGATGCGGTAGAGCCAGGATCGCTCGTTGGTGCCACGCGGCGCGGTGAAGGGCGAACCGGAAAGCTGCTCGGCATAGAGGCCGTAGGCCGGCCGCTGCGGCGAGTTGCGCCCCTGCGGCAAGGAACCCGGCAATGTCTCGGTCTCAAAATCATTGCCGAAGCCCGGCATATAGGAAAAGGCCATCGCTTCCTCCCGGATTGACCAGATTGGTTTCATTTGTAACCATCGAGAATGTAACTATCAATCTTCCGTTTTTCCCGGATGCGGACAATGGACATCCTCGAACTTGAAAGCTTCCTGCCCTACCGGCTCTACCGGCTGGCCGACGCGGTCAGCCGCGAATTCTCGAAAGTCTACAAGGACCATTACGGCCTGACACGGCCGGAATGGCGCACGCTTTCCGGGCTTGGACAGCGCGGCACGATGACCGCGACGGCGCTCGGCGAGCAATCGGCCATGCACAAGACCAAGGTGTCCCGGGCCGTGTCCGAGTTGGAACGGCGGCGCTGGCTGCTGCGGACGCCTGACGAGAACGACCGCCGCGTCGAGCATTTGACGCTGACCAAAGCGGGGCTTGCCGCCTATCGCGAGATGGTGCCGCTGGCAAAGGCGTTTGAGAGAGAGTTGCTGGCGAGGCTGGGCGCCGAAGAGCGGGTTGCGATTGTCAGCGGGGTGGCGGCTCTGGAGAGGGCATTGGAAGAAAAGAGCTGAAGGCCCGGCGGGACAGCGTACAGACGTTTTACCGGATGGCGCTATGCCGCCCTCACCAATCCATCACTACCTTGCCCGAACTGCCGCTGCGCATCGCGTCGAACCCGGCCTGATAATCGTCGATGCCAATCCGATGCGTGATCAGCCCGCTCACATCCAGCGGCCCCTGCACCAGGGCGATCATCTTGTACCAGGTCTCGAACATTTCGCGGCCATAGATGCCCTTCAGATGCAGCATCTTGAAGATGACCTTGTTCCAGTCGATCTCGAAGCCGGTCGGGGCGATGCCCAGGATGGCGATCTTGCCGCCATTGTTCATGGTGTCGATCATGTCGCGGAAGGCGGGCGCGGCGCCCGACATTTCGAGGCCGACGTCGAACCCCTCGGTCATGCCGAGCGCCGGCATGACATCGCGAAGCTTTTCCTGCGAGGCGTCGACGACGTGCTGGACGCCGAGCTTTTTGGCCAGCGCCAGCCGCACCGGGTTGATGTCGGTGATGACCACCTTTCGCGCACCGACGCATTGCGCCACCAGGGCGCCCATGATGCCGATCGGCCCGGCGCCGGTGACCAGCACATCCTCGCCAACCAGATCGAAGGACAATGCGGTGTGGACGGCATTGCCAAGGGGATCGAAGATCGCCGCGATCTCGTCCGGCACGTCGTCGGGGATCGGCACGACATTGTGCTGGGGAATGGCCAGGTATTCGCCGAAGGCACCGGGACGGTTGACGCCGACGCCGAGCGTGTTGCGGCACAGATGCCCTCGCCCGGCACGGCAGTTGCGGCAATGGCCGCAGACGATGTGGCCTTCGCCAGAGACGCGCTGGCCGACCTTGTATTCGGTGACCGCGGCGCCGAAATCGGCGACGGTGCCGACGAATTCATGGCCGGTCACCATCGGTACCGGCACCGTCTTCTGCGCCCACTGGTCCCAATTGTAGATATGCACGTCTGTGCCGCAGATCGCGGTCTTTTTGACCTTGATCAGCACATCGTTGGGGCCGATCTCCGGCACCGGCACCTCTTCCATCCAGATGCCTGGCTCGGCCTTGGCCTTCACCAGCGCCTTCATCATGTTCGACATTCTTTTGTCCCTTGAATCTCTTGATCCGGAGCAGCTTTCCGGCGCTCAGGAAATCACGCCCAATTCCTTGCCGACCGCGCCGAAGGCCTCCACCGCACGGTCAATGTCGACAGTGGAATGCGCCGCCGACATCTGCGTGCGGATGCGCGCCTGGCCCTTCGGCACCACCGGGAACGAGAATCCTATGACGTAGATGCCGCGCTTCAGCGTGCGCGCCGCCATCTCCTGCGCCAGCGTCGCATCGCCCAGCATCACCGGGATGATCGGATGATCCGCGCCTGCCAGCGTGAAGCCGAGCTTGCCCATCTCGGACCTGAACCGTGCCGCATTGGCATATAGGCGCTCGCGCAAGGCATCGCCATTGCGGATCAGCTCGAACACCTTGATCGAGGCGCCGGCAATCGCCGGCATCAGCGTGTTGGAAAAGAGATAGGGCCGCGAGCGCTGGCGCAGCCAGTCGACCACCTGTTTCTTGCCGGACGTATAGCCTCCAGAGGCGCCGCCGAGCGCCTTGCCGAGCGTGCCGGTGATGATGTCCACCCTGCCCTCGACGCCGCAATGTTCCGCCGACCCACGACCATTCTTCCCGACGAAGCCGACCGCATGACTGTCATCGACCATGACCATGGCATCGTACTTTTCGGCGAGATCGCAGACGCCCTTCAAATTGGCGATGATGCCGTCCATGGAAAACACGCCGTCGGTGGCGATCAGCCGGAAGCGGCAATCCCTGGCTTCCTTCAATCGCGCTTCCAGATCGGCCATGTCGTTGTTGGCGTAGCGGAAGCGTTTGGCCTTCGACAGCCGGACACCATCGATGATCGAGGCGTGGTTGAGCGCGTCGGAAATGATCGCGTCCTCCTCGCCCAGCAGCGTTTCGAACAGGCCGCCATTGGCGTCGAAGCAGGAGCCGTAAAGGATGGTGTCGTCCATGCCGAGGAAGGATGAAATCGTCGCCTCGAGCTGCTTGTGCTCCTCCTGCGTGCCGCAGATGAAGCGCACCGAGGCCATGCCGTAGCCGTAGCGGTCGAGCGCCTGCGTGGCCGCCGCGCGCAGGTCCGCGCTGTCGGCGAGGCCGAGATAGTTGTTGGCGCAGAAATTCAGCACTTTCTCGCCGCCGACCTCGATTTCGGCCGACTGCGTCGAGGAAATCACCCGCTCGGACTTATAGAGGCCGGCGGATTTCAGCCCTGCAAGTTCGCTGTCGATGTGGGAGAGAAATGCGGCGGTCATGATTCAGGCCTCGTTTGACGTGGCAGACTGTCGTCCCGCCCGCGCAAAAAATCCATCGCAAAAGCGACCGCAAGGGGTGGCCGGGCAGCATCAGCGAGGACGCAATGGACATTGCCCAAGTGATCGCCGGCACCCATGGATTGACGAATGCTCAAATGCGGGCCGGCCACGAAAGAACCCGATAACCATTTCGCGATCTTTCCGCTCCTCCCCCTTGCCGGCCAGCCGTCGACTTCCGGTCCTGTTAACGTTTGCAGTTCAATGGTGCTCATACAGAAATCCGTTGGCTAGAGGGCCGCCCCCGAACATGTCTCAGCAGCCGGTGCAAACCGTTTCAGGCAAGCTCATACTGCTGATCAAGGCTGGCTACTGGCTGGCGCTGCTGATCATTGCCGCCATGGTGGCGGCCTCCTTCGTCCTGCTGCAGCAGACGATGGCCACGCAGCAGCACAACCACACCTTGCTCGACATCGTCGGCACGCAAAAGACGTTGTCGCAGCGCATCGTCTTCCTTGCCAGCGCGACGGGCGTCGCCTCGCGCGACAAGCAGCCGGCGCTGGTCAGCGCGCTGAAGCAGGCTACGGCGGAGTTCGAGACGAACTACGATCTGCTGCTCAAGCAGACAGGCGCGGATCCGGAATCGCCGGCCAAGCGCGATGCGAAGTCGATCGAGAGCGTGCTTTTCGCCAAACCCTTCCATCTCGACTATTTCTCGGTCGGCCTGATCGCCAATGGCGACCGTCTGATCTCGGCGCTGGAATCGCAGCTCAACCTTGGCGACAATGGCGGCTACAAGGGCGGCGCCGAACGCGTCAACCTCGATGCCTCGGTCGCCAATGCCACACTGTCCGGCTATGCCGCGCTCGGCCAGCGCATCAGCGCCGACGCCGACGAGCGTTCCGAAAAGCTGCTCACCCTCCACCGCACGCTGTTCTACGCCACCCTCGGCGTTATCCTGCTGGTGGCGCTGTTCATCTTCAGGCCGATGTCCAACGCGATCCTGCGCAAGACCCGTGAACTGGTCGAGGCGCGCAATTCGATGGCCTTCATCGCCGTTCATGACGGACTGACGGGCCTGCACAATCGCACTTTCCTGACCGACCATTTCGAGACGCTGATCAAGGGCGCGCACCGGCGGCGCGAACGCCTGGCCGTCGTGCAGCTCGACCTCGACCGGTTCAAGCAGATCAACGATACGCTCGGCCATGCCGCCGGTGACTATGTGCTGGTGGTGACGGCGCAGCGCATGCGCGATTCCTGCCGGGCGTCGGACCTCTGCGCGCGGCTCGGCGGCGACGAATTCGTGATGATCCTCAACGGAGCCGGCAGCACCGAGGACATCAATATGCTGGCGCGCCGGATCCTGGCGCATATCAACGAGCCGATCGTGTTTCAGGGCACCACCATTCTTCCGGGCGCCAGCGGCGGCATCGCGGTCTATCCGATCGACGCCGACAATGCCCAGGACCTGCTGGTTCATGCCGATCTGGCGCTTTACTCGGCCAAGAAGATGGGCGGCGGCAACTTCTCGTTCTTCTCGGAGGAATTGCGCAGGGAACTCGACTACCGCAAGCAGCTCGAACACGACATCAAGGTCGCCATTTCCGAAAAGGCGTTCCAGGTCTATTTCCAGCCGCAGGTTTCGCTGACCAACGGCACCATCAGCGGCATCGAGGCGCTGGTGCGCTGGAACCATCCCGAACGCGGCATGATCTCGCCGGGTGAATTCATCCCCGTTGCCGAGAAATGCGGCTTCATGCCCGAGATCGGCCGCATCGTGATCAGCAAGGCGATCAACGAGGCCGCCGAATGGAACCGTGCCGGGATTGCTTTCGGACGGCTTGCCGTCAATGTCTCGGGCACCGAGTTGCGCGAGCACGATTTCGATGTGTTTCTGTTCGGGACGCTGGAGAAAGCCGGGCTGCCGCCGCAGAAACTGTCGCTCGAAATCGTCGAATCCGTCATTCTCGACGACGAGAAGACAGGGATCGCGGCGAAGCTGCGTCAGATCAGGGCCGCCGGCGTCCATCTGGAGCTTGACGACTTCGGCACCGGCTATGCTTCGCTAAGCCACGTCAACCCGAACGAGATCGACCGGCTCAAGATCGACCGCCGCTTCGTCCAGAACATCCATGAGAATGGCGACAACTCCAAGATCGTGCGCGCCATCACGGAGCTTGCCCGGGGGCTCGGCATTTCCATCGTCGCCGAGGGCGCCGAAACCGAGGCGGAGCTCGACTCGCTGATGGCGATCGGCTGCGACCAGGTGCAAGGCTATTCCATCGCCTTCCCGATGCCGCATGACAAGGCGCTCGAATGGCTGACGGCCCGTATGCCGAAGAAGGCCAGGCTGACAGTCCTGCAGGGCAGCCTCGCGTAAACCGGACCAGCCTTGACAAGCAGCCGGGGAAATGGCGGCCTGTGCCGATCGCAGGGGGGTGCGGCCCATGACATTCTTTCGGTTTGCCCTGGCGGCCATTCTGATGTCCGCGCTGCCAGCCTACGGGGCGGATCGCACCATCTATCTCACCTTCGACGACGGACCGCTGAACGGCACAAACAATATCCTCGACGTGCTGGAAGCGGAGCAGGTTCCCGCAACGCTGTTCATGGTCGGCATGCATGCGCAGGCCAGTGCGTCCAACGGAAACCTGGTGCGGCGTGCCAAGGCGATGCCGTTGGTGACGATCGGCAACCACAGCTACAGTCACGCCTACAATCACTACCGGCATTTCTATGGCGATACCGAAGGCGTGGTGGCCGACATGCTCAGGGCCAACGCCGTACTGGGCCTGAAGCCGGAAGTGCATGCCCGCCTGCCGGGGCGCGATGTGTTCCGGCTGCCGTCGATGTCAAAGAACGACAATTCGCTTGGGCAGGCGCAAGCCGGGCGTGAGGATCCCGACTATGAGTTCGTCGCGGCTTCCGGCTTCTATCTCTACGGCTGGGACCACGAATGGGTGCACAAGGACAGCGGTGAGCCGGTGCAGAGCGTCGACCATCTGGTCAGCGAGATCGATCATCTGTTCGGCTATGGCCATTTCGCCAAACCCGGCAAGTTGATCCTGCTCATGCACGACGAGATGTTCCAGGACGGCTTCGACGGCAAGACGCAACTGACCAAGCTGATCACCGCGCTGAAGCTGCGCCATTACGCCTTTGGAAAAATCCCAAGCTATGACGACTGAGCCATCAGGCCGGCACTCCTAGCTCTCCACATTCTCCCGCAATACGGCCAGCACCTGCGCAAACTCCGCCAGACGCTCGTCGGGCAGTCCTGTGCGCAGCCGCTTGTCGAAGACAAGTGCCGCTTGCCGCAATCTCTCGAACAGCGCTTCTCCAGCCTCCGTCAACTCGACCAGATGAACCCGGCGGTTGACGGGATCGCGCCGCCGCGTCAGCAGGCCCTGCGCCTCCATCGCATTGAGATGATGGGTCAGCGTCGCACCCTGGATGCCGATCAAGCCGGCAAGTTCGCGTTGATTGGCAAGCTCGCTCGACTTGACCGACAGCAGCGTGAGCCAGACCGGCAATGTGCCGCCTGCCTCGACCAAGGCGGCGTCGAAAGCCTGAGCGACAAGCTTTGCGGTGCGGCCGAGATTCATGCCGACCGGCGGGCGTTCAAAAGGCGTCATCGCCGGACAGTAGACGGTGTTTTCGCAGGATGGAACAAGCTTCGCTTTGTACATTGACATCTAATGATTAGATATCTAACAATTGCCTATGACGAGCGAGAGAGGATAGCCGGCATGCAGTATGTCTACATCGTCGTGATCGGCCTTCACGTCCTGGCCGGAGTGTTCTGGGCCGGCACCACCGTCACGCTCGCCCGCGATCCCGAGATCAAAGCGGAACGCTTCATCCGGCCGCAATTGGGCGCGGCCGGCATGGTTTTCCTGACCGGAGCGCTGCTGTGGTATTTCTTTCACGGCGCCTATTTCGGCTCGATGGAAATGGTGCTGGCGCTCGGCATCCTGGCCGCATTCGCCGCCGCCGGCGTGCTCGGCGCCATGGTCAGGGCGTCCAGCCGGCAGCTTGCCGGCGCCAGTGCGGATATCGAAACCCAACTGCGCGCCAGGATGGCCATGGGCGAACGCATTGCCGCAAGGCTGCTGGCGATCACCGTGCTGTGCATGGCGGTCGCCAGGATGGTTTGAGCACCAACCCACAAGATCGCACGTTGCCCGGCGACAAGCCGATAACGTGCGGGCGCGCGGCCAAGCCGGCATACAAGGGCTCTCGTAAGCAGGTCCGACCGCGCGCCACCATTTTCTTGACGAGTTTCAGATCCGCAGGCCGAACCTGATCCCATCATAGATGGCGGCGTGGATGTTGCGCGAGGCGACAGCATCGCCGATGCGCAACAGCACAAAAGATCCTTCGGGGTTGCGCGCCGGAAAAATGTCGCCGCCGCTGACAAGACGTTCGTAGTCGACCGCCCCACCGTTCTTCGAGAGGGGTTTCAGCGAGAGATAAAGATCGTCGAGCGGCGCCGTGCCGTGTTCGACCACCACCTGGTCGACACGTCGTTCGCCGCGCCAACCATCGGCAAAATCCGAAGCGAGTTCAGCGACCAGTTGATTGCCCTCGCGCCGCACCGAGCGCAGGCGCGTGTTGATGGTGACGGTCACGCCCTTCTCATGGAAGGCCCTGACATAGGGCACGTGGTTCATGCCGCCCATTTCGGGAGCGAAGAACCGCTCCGGCGAAACCAGTTCCAGTCTCGAGCCGCTGTTGGCGATCAACTCGGCCGCCCCCATGCCCTGATGGCCGCCATTGTCGTCATAGAGCAGGACATTCTCGGCCGGCTTGACGCTGCCGGCCATGATGTCCCAGCTCGACGTGACGAGATTGTCGCCGGACACCAGCGGCGGGTTCTGCGGCAGGCCGCCGGTTGCGACGACCACCACGTCGGGCGCCTGGGCCAGAACATCCTCCTGCTCCGCCCAGGTGTCGTAGCGGATCTCGACGCCGAGCCGGTCGAGTTCGGCCAGGCGCCAGTCGATGATGCCGATCAATTCCTTGCGGCGCGGGTTCTGGGTCGCCAGACGGACCTGGCCACCGGCCTGGCTAGACGCCTCCAGCACCGTCACCTGATGGCCGCGCTCGGCCGCGACCCGCGCAGCCTCCAGTCCGCCGGCCCCGGCGCCAACGATGACGACCTTCCGCTTGGGCCCTTCGGCCTTGACGATGATATGCGGAATATCGGCCTCGCGGCCGGTCGCCGCGTTGTGGACGCACAGCGCCTCGCCGCCTTCATAGATGCGGTCGAGACAATAGGTGGCGCCGACGCAGGGGCGGATCTCGTGCTCGCGGCCCTCCATCACCTTCTTGATGATGTGCGGATCGGCGATGTGAGCACGCGTCATGCCGACCATGTCGAGCTTGCCGGTGGCGATCGCATGGCGCGCGGTGGCGACGTCGGAAATGCGCGCCGCGTGGAAGGTCGGAAATTTTGTTGCCGCCCTCACCTCGCCGGCAAAATCGAGATGCGGCGAAGAGCGCATGCCGGCCACCGGGATGACCTTGGTCAGTGCCGCGTCGCTTTCGATGGAACCACGGATGATGTTGAGGAAATCGACCTTGCCGGACGACGCGAGCCGCCTGGCGATCTCGACGCCTTCCTCCTTCGACAGGCCTTTGTCGAAATCCTCGTCGGCGACCATGCGGATGCCGACGACGAATTTCTCGCCAACCGCCGACCGCACCGCATCGAGCACCATGTTGGTGAAACGCAGCCGGTTGTCGAGCGAACCGCCATACTCGTCGTCGCGATGATTGGTGGCGGGCGACCAGAAGCCGTCCATCAGATGGCCGTAGGATTCGAACTCGATGCCATCCAGCCCGGCCGCCTGGCAGCGCTGCGCGGCCGAAGCATAGTCGGCGACGATGCGCTCGATGTCCCACTCCTCGATGGTCTTGGGGAAGGCACGATGCGCCGGCTCGCGCACCGGCGAGGCTGAAAGCACCGGCAGCCAGTCAGCCTTGTTCCAGCCGGTGCGGCGGCCGAGATGGGTGATCTGGATCATCACCTTGCAGTCGTGTTCGTGGCAGGAATCCGCCAGTTTAGCCAGCCACGGCACGATGCGGTCGTCATAGACATGGAGATTGCCGAAAGCGGCCGGGCTGTCGCGCGACACGATGGCCGAGCCGGCGGTCATGGTCAGCGCCATACCGCCCCTGGCCTTTTCTGCATGGTAGAGCCGATAGCGTTCCTTCGGCATGCCGTCCTCCGAATAGGCCGGCTCGTGGCTGGTCGACATGACCCGGTTCTTCAGCGTCAGATGCTTGAGCTGGTAGGGTTGGAGAAGCGGGTCGTTGCTGGTCATCGTCTTCCTGCCGTTTTAATTTGTGCTAATGAGCGGCAAATCCAAGGAAACCGCTCATGATCGATACCAAAAACCTTACCCAGCTCGGCACCCACGTCGAGACGCCACAGAGCCCCGAAGTCGCGGTCCTGGAAACCGTGCCGTTTCAGCGCGGTGACGGATCGCCGGCGATCGTGCGTTTCACCGTTCCGGAATTCACCTCGCTCTGTCCGGTGACCGGACAGCCGGATTTCGCCCATATCGTCATCGACTACGCACCCGATGCGGCCCTGGTGGAATCGAAGTCGCTCAAGCTGTTCATGACCTCGTTTCGCAACCATGGCGCTTTCCATGAAGACTGCACGGTGATGATCGGCCGTCGCATTGTCGCCGCGACCAAGCCGCTCTGGTTGCGTATCGGCGGCTATTGGTATCCGCGCGGCGGCATTCCGATCGATGTCTTCTGGCAGACCGGCGCGCCGCCCGAAGGCGCCTGGCTGCCGGATACCGGCGTGGCTCCCTATCGCGGGCGGGGATAACTCGACGATCATTCGCACTGGTACTGGCTGAGCGCCCATTCGCCGGTCACCGACAACAGGTCCGATATCTTCCACTCGCCGCCAACCTTCTTGAACTTCCATTCGAGGCGATGCGGGTTGCCGGCGACGACGAAGGCGACGATGACCTTGGCCTGGTCGCCATTGATCGCCTCGAGCGTCTTCAGGCTCTTGTCGATCTCGGCCTTGTCGTAGTCCGCATTGTCGAGCGCCATGTTGGGGTCCAGGCATTCGCCTTGCCCGGACTTGCGCAAGGCATCGCTCTTGTCGAGCACGGTTTTTGCCGGATCGACGAAATGGCTGCGTTGCGACGGATCGATCTCCAGGTTGACCTGATCGTAAAACGGCCGCACGACCGCCGTCGGCGATCCCGGCTGAATGGGGGCGGCTGGTTCGCTTGGCGGCCATGCGACAGGTGGCGTTGCCGGTTCGGCGGCGCCGCCGGGTGCTGTTGCCGGCGGCGTCCCGCTCTCGGCAGGTGCTGCCTCGGCCGGAGCATTCGCCGGCGGTGGACCCAACAGCCCCTGGGCGGCCGCGCCGTTCAAGCCCGCGGCCAGCAGGCAGATGGCCGACAAGAGCAGGAACGCGCGACCGGCCATCGCCTTACTCCGGATCCTGGCCGGCCACGCATTCGAGCTTGCTCAGTGTCCAGTCGCTGGTCTTCGAGGCGATGTCCGATATCTTCCACTTGCCGTCGACCTTCTTCAGCGACCAGTGCATTTCGCGCTGCGCATCGTCGCCTTCCGGAAACAGACTGAAATTCGCCACCACCTGCGCCGTGTCGCCATCCACCGTCTCGGACAGTTTCAAGGTCTTGGAAATGGTCTTCTGGTCGAAATCCTGCGCGTCGAGGCCAGGATCGAAGTCGATACAGGCGACCTGGTCCGGGTTCTTCTTGGTTGCCTGGTCGTTGAGGTCGAACAGTTTCGTCACCGGCTCGGTGAAGCGATCGCGGTATTGCGCGTCGGCCTCGAACTTGACCTGCGGAACGTAGAAAAACTTCACGGCATCGGACGCCGGGCCGGCCCAGGCCGCCGCGGGCAAAGCTATCGAAAGGGCGGCAAGGAGCACTGTCAGTCGCATGCAGAATCTCCGGCTTTTTCATGGCTTGAGGCAACCAGTACCACGCATCCTGCATATCGGCTTTTTTGCGGTTCATGAAGCCCGCGAGCGCGTCACGGCTAATGCGTGACGTCTCGACGGGACGCCCGGGGAAGGCCTCGCAATCAAAGACCAAAGGCTGCCTTGCGTCCGTCGTGGATGGCGAAAGCCGCCTGTCTGGAAGCGGTGCAATCACCGATCGAAGTGTGTGCAACGCCGCGCCTTTCGAGTTCGATGGACAGCATGTCGGCAGCCATATTCGTCGTGGCGAAGACCAGCGTATCGGCTTCGATCTCCTGCTCGGTTCCATCGAGCAGGGAAGCGACCCTGGCCGCCCTGCCATCCCAATGAACGACGGCGCTCTCGGTGACGAACCGCACCTTGAGCTTGGCAAGCGCCCGACGCAGCGGCGCGTCGACGGCCATTCGCTGCAACTCTTTGCCAACCAGGGCGTCCGGGGTCACAAGCGTCACATTGTGCCCGTCCTCGGCGAGTTTCCAGGCGGTGCCGCAGCCTTTCCAATTGCCGCCGTCATCCAGCACAAGCACACGTTTGCCCGGCCTCGCTTCCCTTGCCATCACCGCTTCGGCGGAGAAAACCGGGCCGCCGCCTGGAATCGTTTCCCACTGCGGCAAGGCCCGTTGGAAAGCGCCGTCTGGCGGCATCGAGCCGGTCGCGACGATGACGTGATCGACCCCCTCGCGCTCGACATCGTCGGCTTCGACATACTGCCCGTAGCGGATGTCGACCTGAAGCTGGCCGAGCTGACGCTGGTACCAGTCGATCAGATCCAGGATCTGGGCGCGGCGCGGCTGCAAGCCGGCGAGACGGAACTGCCCGCCGAGCCGGTCGGACGCCTCGGCCAGCGTGACGCGGTGTCCACGCTCGGCCGCGGCGCGCGCCGCTTCGAGACCGGCCGGGCCGCCACCGACGACCAGCACGCGCTTCGGCTGGGCGGCCGGAGCAAAGCGATCGCCGCCCCACTCCCATTCCCGCCCCGCGGAGGGATTGATGACGCAGCTGATCCAGTAGTCGCGGCTGCGCCGGCCCCAGCACATCTGGTTGCAGGACAGACAGCCGCGAATGTCCTGCGGCCGCCCGTCGGCGGCCTTTGCCGCCAAATGCGGATCGGCGATCTGGCCGCGCACGATGGAAACGAGATCGGCGCGGCCTTCGCTCAGCACGCTCTCGGCGTTCTCGGGGGTGCGGATGTGGCTTTCGGCTGTGATCAACGCGTGACGCACGGTGGATTTGAGGACGGCCGCCAGGTCGGCACCGAGCTTCTCGGGATAAACAAAGGTCGGGATGATCTTGTAGAAATCGAAGTAGGAACCCGTTCCGCAGGTGACATAGTCCATCAAGGCATCGCGGTCGTGGAGGTCGACTATCTCGGCCAGTGCTTCGCGCTTGAGCGCCACTTCGACTTCCGGCTCGTCGTTGATCGCAAGACCGACGATGAAATCGTCGCCGCATTCCCGGCGAATCCGGGTCATCACCTCGCGGCTCATCCGGGTGCGGTTTTCAAGGCTGCCGCCCCATCGGTCGTCCCGGCGGTTCGACCAGGGCGTCCAGAACTGGTCCAGCATCGAATGATAGGCCGCCCAGACCTCGACGCCGTCGAAGCCTGCCTCACGGCAGCGGCGCGCCGCCTGGACAAAGCCGTCGATCGTTTCTTCGATCTGGCGCTCGGACATCCGATGCGAACCGTCGGAGTCGTGGTAGCTCGGCAGGCCGGAAGGTGACCAACCGGCATGGAACGAATTGTCGGCGTCGGCGTGCTGGCCGACATGGTAGAGCTGCTGGATGGCGACGGCGCCGTTGCCGCGGATGGCCTCGGTCACCTTGCGAAAATGCGGGATGACGCTGTCGTCGGAAGGCCGGAAGTTGCCGCGCGTCAGCACCGCGGCCTGATGCACCGGCATCGGCTCGACCACGACCATGGCCGCGCCGCCTATCGCGCGTTCGGCGTAGTAGCCGACATGGCGTTCGGTCGGCAGGCCGTCCTCGGCCATATTGGCGGTATGGGCTCCAAACACGATCCTGTTGCGCAATGTTTTGCCGCGCAAGGTGGCGGGTTCGAACAGACGCTTGAAGACCCGGCCGGACATGCGAATTCTCTCCCTCATCGGCGGCATTGCGCCGGCGCACGGGCGCCGGCGCTGTGTGGCTGGACTTCGGGTGTCAGGCGTCCAGCCAGACGTTCTGGAGATCCATTTCGAAGGTCTGGTGAACGCCGTAGTTCTTCACCTTCTTGTTGGTGTGGCTGTAGAGCTTTTGCCAGAACGGCTGGATGATGACGCCGGAGTCCTGCAGGATCTGCTCGACATCCTTCATCACCTCCTTGCGCTTGGCGACGTCGATCAGCGACAGCGCCTGCTTGAGCTTGGCGTCGAAATCGGGATTGGAATAGGCCGATTCATTCCAGGCCTCGCCGGTGCGGTAGCCCAGCGCCAGCACCTGGACGCCGAGGGGGCGCATGTACCAGATGGTCATCGAATAGGGATATTTCGTCCAGTCGTTCCAGAAGGTCGAGCCCGGCAGCACCGTGCGCTTGACCTTGATGCCGGCGTCACGCAACTGGCCGGCGATCGCGTCGCCAGTGTTCTTCTGCCAGTCGTCCTCGATGGTGATCAGCTCGTGCTCGAAGTCGGCCTGGCCGGCGTCCGCCATCAGCTTCTTGGCGCCGGCGGCATCGCGCTCCTTCTTGGGCAACGGATAATATTCAGGATGGATCGGGCTGACATGGTGGTTTTCACCGACGGTGCCGCGCCCATTGTAACCGAGCTGCAAGACGGCATTGTTGTCGACGGCCATTTGCAAGGCATTGCGAACGCGCTGGTCGTCATAAGGCTTGTGGGTGATGTTGGTGCGGGCAACCAGCGTGGTCGCGGTCGCGACCTCCGATTTCTGCAGCCCCATCTTGTCGAGAATGTCGATGAAGTCGGCGGGGCTCTCAAAGTTGAGGTCGATCTCACCGGAATCGAACGCGTTGACCGTGGCGTTGAAGTCGGTGCCGTAGTCGATGAATTCGACGCCGTCGAGCGGCGCTTCGCCACCCCACCATTTGCCGTTCTCGCGGCGCTTGACCACAGCCTTCTGGCCGACGTCATACGACACCAGCTCAAACGGTCCCGTGCCGATCGGCTTCTTGATCGGATCGGCGCCATCGGCGTCGAAATTGCGGTGCACGACGAGTGCCGGATAATCGGTGAAGTTTGGAATGAGCGAAATGTCTGGCTCCGAGAGCTTCAGCTTGACCGTGTTGTCGTCGACCTTGGTGATGGCGCCGTCCCTGGCCTTGCCGGTTTTGGCATCGATCAGCGCACCGACGCGCGCCGCCATGGAGTTGCCGGCGACGCCCTTCTCGCACCAGCGCGTCACATTGTGCACCACGTCATCGGCGTTGAAGGCGTCGCCATTGTTCCAGGTGACGCCCTTACGCACATGCAGCGTGTATTCCGTGGCGTCGTCGTTGATGTCCCAGCTTTCGAGCAGCACCGGCTCGAAGGTAAACTGCTTGGTGTAGCGCACCAGCGGCTCCAGCCAGCTGCGCGATATGTTGGCCAGCTCCACCCAGTCGTACGTGCGTGGATCCTTCTGCGCCTTGACCGCCATCGAGACGTGCAGCGTTCCACCTTTCTTCGGCTCCTCGGCAAGGGCCTGTCGTGGCGCGGCGAGACCGATCATGGCGTAGGCCAAAGCCGTCGATGCGCCAAAGGCGCTGGCCAGCGCCAGGAATTCGCGCCGGTCGATGCGGCCCGCACGCGCCTCCGTCGCCATCGCTTCGATAGCGGGCGGCACACGATCACCGTTGCTTCTGAAAACCGTCATGTCATTCTCCCCTTGTTGTTCCCGTGAGGTCTTTGTCTGTTGTTTTTCAACTAACGCTGTCGGGCAATTTCTCCTCGCGGCGCGCGATCAAATCCTTGAGACCGTCGGCGATGCCCTCGTCGAGCTTCGGCTCCTCATAGTCGGCGAGCATGTTGCGCGCCTTCTCGCGGCCGCGCGTGTCATGGTCCTTCGCCCCTTCGGCGTTCCACTGTTCGTAGGAGTTGAAGTCCATGATGCTCGGCATGAAGAAAGCCTTCTCGAAATGCTCGAGCGTGTGCTGGGTGCCGAGGAAATGGCCCTGCGGCCCGACCTCGCGGATCGCCGCCATCGCTTCCTTGAAATCGTCGAAAGGCAGGCCGCCGGCATATTTGTACCAGCCGACAAGCTGTTCGCAGTCAGTGGCGAATTTCGAGTAACCGCAGGTGAGACCCGCCTCCAGCCATCCGGCCGAGTGCCAGATATAATTGGCGCCGGAGAGAATGGCGGCATGCATCAGCATGTTCGCCTCATAGCCGGCCTGGGCATCGTTGAGCTTCGAGCCGACATGGAAGCCGGAGGTGCGCCACGGCAGCTTGTATTTCCGCGCCAGCGCACCCATCAGATACATCATCTGCGCGGCCTCCGGCGTACCGCCCATCGGCGCGCCGGTCTTCATGTCGACCGTGACCATGAACTGGCCGTAGATTTGCGGAGAGCCCGGGCGGATGAGCTGGGTCAGGGCCACGCCCGCGAGCGCCTCGGCGTTGACCTGCGCCACCGCGCCCACGGCGGAGGCCGAGGTCGATGCGCCGCAGAGCGCGAACGGCGCCAGGATCAGCGGCTGGTTGTGGCTCGCATAGACCCGCATCGCATCGATCATGGTGGCGTCCCAGACCAGCGGCGAATTGCAGTTTGTGATCGCCACCAGCACCGGGTTCTCTCTCACGAATTCCTCGCCGAAGACGATTGCAGCCATCGCCATCGTGTCCTCGGCGCGCTCCTTCGACGTCACGATGCCCATGAATGGCTTGTCGGAATGCTTCAGCGCCGAATGGATGATGTGCAGATGCCGCTTCGGCACGGCGATTTCCATCGGCTCGCAGATGACCGAACTCGACGAATGCAGAGCCGGCGCCATATAGGCGAGCTTGTGGAAATTGTTGAGGTCGGCAAGCGTGCCGTAGCGCCTGTTGTTGTCGAGGTCACGGATATAGGGCGCGCCGTACATCGGCACGAAGATCGAGTTCTTGCCGCCGACACGGACCGTGCGTTCGGGATTACGCGCGTTGAGCGTGAATTCCGATGGAACTTTCGAGACGAGCTCCATCAGCAGCGCGCGGTCGATACGCACGCGCGTTTCCCTCACATCGGCGCCAGCCGCCTTCCAAAGCTCGATGGCGCCGTCGTCGCGGAATTCGCAGCCCACTTCTTCGAGGATCTTGAGCGACTCCTCGTGGATCAGTTCCACCGCCTCATCAGGAACGATCTCATAGACCGGAATCTGGCGAACCAGCGTCGGAAACGAGGCGATCGGAGCCCCACGAAGCGCCTTGCGCCCGAGGCGGCCACCACCCCGGCGATGGGTCGGTTCGGTCAGTTCGGCGGCGGGTGCGTTCATGAGACCTCCAAGCGTCCGTTCCAGCCAAGTTAGCGAGGCGAAATATGGCTGTGACGCTGGAAAATCCTGATCTCTTGTATAAGCTCTGCTTATGCGAAGCCTGCGCCACCTCCTGCCCTCCGCCGGCAGCCTGATCGTCTTCGAGGCGGCCGGCCGGCTGTCGAGTTTCACAGCGGCCGGGCGCGAGCTCGGGATGACGCAGGCGGCCGTCTCCTACGCGGTGCGCGGGCTTGAAGAACAGCTCGGCGCCAAGCTGTTCCAGCGCCGCCACCGGCAGGTCAGCCTGACGGAAGCCGGCGAGCGGTTCCACGCGGATGTCTCGCTCGGCCTGTCGCATATTCGCAAATCCGCCGAGGACCTGCGCCTGCAAGCGACCGGCGGCCATGTGACGCTTGCCGCCTCGACCGCTTTCGGCTCGTTCTGGATGATGCCGCGCCTGCAGCAGTTCCGCGACGAATTGCCGGGCATCGACCTGCGCATCCAGACCGCCGACCGTGATCTCGACATCATCGCAGAGGGGATCCCGCTCGCCGTGCGCGGCGGTGAGCCGCGGGAATGGCCAGATTATTTTTCACTGCCCTTGGCCGACGAGGAGATCTTTCCGGTTGCAAGCGCCAGCTATCTCGCAAAAGTTGGCACGCCGGGGAGCGTCGAGGAACTGGCAAGGCACCGCCTCATTCACCTTGAGGAACCCTACCGCGAAGCCGCCAGCTGGGACGAATGGTTCCGATCGGCCGGAGGTCGGCTCGACGATACGGCGCGCGGCCTGCGCATCAATGACTATGGCCTGGTGATCCAGGGCGTCATGGAGGGACAAGGCATTGCGCTGGGTTGGCGGCACCTTGCCGAGCGGCTGCTGGCGACGGGCCTGCTGGTGCCGGTGACCGGTCATGTGCTTAAAACCGGCAAGGCCTTCTATGTCGTGTGGCCGAAGAACCGGGAATTGAGCGAGAATGCCCGCAAGGTCAGGGATTGGCTGGTGGCGCAGGCGTAGAGTCGTTTCATTGTTTCGGCCGCAGTTCGCCCTCGCCCGCACGATACGAATCCGCCTATACTGTCGTCATGCCCATCCGCCAGCTTTCCGAAACGATGATCAACCAGATCGCCGCCGGCGAAGTCATCGAGCGTCCGGCGAGCGTGGTCAAGGAACTGGTCGAGAACGCGCTCGATGCCGGCGCAAGCAAGGTGGAGGTCGTCACATCGGGCGGCGGGCTGAACCTGATCCGCGTCACGGATGACGGTTCCGGCATTCCCGAACGGGAATTGGCGCTGGCCATCGCGCGCCATTGCACCTCCAAGCTCACCGAGGACATCAACGACATCCGCTCGCTCGGTTTTCGTGGCGAGGCACTGCCGTCGATCGGCTCGGTGTCGCGGCTGTCGATCCGCTCGCGCACGGCTTCCGGCGACAGCGCCGCCGAGATCGGCATCGAGGGCGGTCGCGTCCTGCCCGTCAGGCCGGCGGCGGCCAATCGCGGCACCACGGTGGAGGTGCGCGACCTGTTCTTCGCCACGCCGGCACGGCTGAAATTCATGAAGGGCGAACGCGCCGAAAGCTCGGCCATCAGCGACGTGGTCAAGCGCATCGCCATCGCCTTCCCCACGGTGCGTTTCACGCTGGCCGGATCCGATCGCACGACGCTGGAACTGCCGGCGACCGAGGGCAGCGCAGAGGGCAGCCTGCGCCGCGTCGCGCAGGTGATGGGCGCCGACTTTCCCGACAATTCCATTGCCATCGATGCGATGCGCGAAGGCGTGCATCTGGCCGGCCATGTGTCGATCCCGTCCTTCACCCGCGCCAACGCGCTGCAGCAATATGCCTATGTCAACGGCCGCCCGGTGCGCGACAAGCTGATCGCCGGGGCCATTCGCGGCGCCTTTGCCGATGTCCTGCCGCGCGACCGCCACGCGGTGACGGTGCTGTTCCTGACGCTCGACCCGGCGATCGTCGACGTCAACGTCCATCCGGCCAAGGCCGATGTTCGCTTCCGCGATCCGGGCCTCGTGCGAGGGCTGATCGTCGGCGCGATCCGGCAGGCATTGGCCGAGGCCGGCATCCGCTCGGCCACCACGGGTGCCGCCGGCATGATGGCGGCGTTCCGCCCAGGCGCGGCCTCCTATGGTCATGGCGGCCCGACAAATGGCCATCGCAGCTACGACGCGGCTTTCCGTGCGTCCGGCCCGACGGGCTTCGACCCTTCGCGCTCGTCGCAGCGGCCGCTCGACATGCAATTCGACGGTGCCGGCTTTGAACGCGGCAACGCAGGAACCGGCGGCTTCGGCGAAAGCGACCAGGCGGCGTTCGATGCCGGCCCGCTTGCCAGCGCCGATGCGCGCGCCGGGCAAAAAGAAGCAACCGAGACGCTGCTTGGCGCGGTGCTGGGGGCCGCCCGCGCGCAGGTGCACGAGAACTACATCGTCGCCCAGACCCGGGATTCGCTCGTCATCGTCGACCAGCACGCGGCGCATGAGCGGCTGGTTTACGAGGCGCTGAAGAACGCCCTGCATTCGCGGCCGGTGCCCTCGCAAATGCTGCTTCTGCCCGAGATCATCGACCTGCCGGAAGAGGACGCCGAGCGGCTCGCCATGCATTCCGAAACGCTCGCCCGCTTTGGCCTCGGCATCGAGCGTTTCGGCCCGGGCGCGGTTGCCGTGCGCGAGACGCCGTCGATGCTGGGCGAGACCAATGTCGGTCAACTGGTACGCGATCTCGCCGACGAGATCGCCGACAACGACACGGTCGAAACGCTGAAGGAGCGGCTGGACAAGATCGCGGCGACCATGGCCTGCCATGGCTCGGTCCGGTCAGGCCGGCTGCTCAAGGCCGAGGAGATGAACGCGCTGCTGCGCCAGATGGAAGCGACGCCGGGCTGCGGCACCTGCAACCACGGCCGCCCAACCTATATCGAGCTCAAGCTGGCGGACATCGAGCGGCTGTTCGGGCGGCGGTGAATACGAAGTCCAGTCACGCAATAAGCTCAATTAACCAACAGGCGATAGTCCTTGAACCTATGAGAGAAAACGTAATCTCTGGAATAGCCAGCGCCACCGCCTCGAAAATTCACGGAGATTATCTCGAAGCTCCCACCAACCTGCTTTTGAACGTTCATGTAGATGGGCGTCATCAGCATGCCGGCACTGCATGAGCCGTCGTCCTTGAAGGCGATTTCCTGAACGACCTTCCCGCTGCGCTTTTTGATGACCTGCAGCTTCGCCATGCAAAGGCCGAGGCTGGTGTTGGTGTAAACGCCGGCGAACCTCTCACGGGCCGTCTGGGCCCAGAATGGAATTTCGACGGTTCCCTCGATCTTGCCCTCGCCCGTATCGTCGAGGCTCGCGACTTTTCGAAGGTTGACGGGATAGGTGTCCGCCCCCTTGCTCCAGCTTCCGGTCGCGCCGTCTTTGCCGACATCTAGGGAGAACGGGCACCCGGTGGTGTCGACCGGTGTCTTCGACCCCATCACCAGCACGCGTTCAAATTCCTTGTCGTCCGCGATCTCGCAAAGCATGATTCTGGCGCCGTCGGCCTTGCCGTAGATCGCGATGGGGCTTTGCTTGGCATCGTAGAAGTAGCTTCCCTCGACGGTAATGCCACTGCCGAAGCTGTCGTACCTCTGCAGGGAGAGATGGACCGGATTTTTTCCGATGGAGCCTTCGTAGTTCTCCACCTGATACCAGCCCGCGACTGCTTTCCCGCTCAGCATCAGCAAGCAGAAAACCACGGCTACAAAGCCTCTTCCCATCGCGTTCCCCCCATCAAGGCCGGCAAGATAGCCTGGCTGATGCCTGCATCACAGGCCCAAGGAACGCCACTTATCATTCTGAGTCGACAAACGACCCCAACTCTATGATTTATCGCTTCAAATTCACCACGATGACGCCGCCCAGCGCCAGCGCGCCGCCGAGGATTCCGAGCAGAGTCGGCACTTCGCCCAGCCAGAAGAAGCCGATCAGCGCCGACATCGGCGAGACCAGGTACAAGAAGTTCGATGCACGCGCCGCCGGGAGGCGCGACAGGGCAGTCGCCCATGCCGCATAAGCGATCAGGCTCGGCACGATGCCGAGATAGATGACGGCGCCGAGGCCGGCGGTGTCGGCGACAGCCGCTTGCTGCAGAGCGGCGGGCAGGAAAGGCGCCAGGCAGAGCGCGCCGAGCACCATGTTGGACGCCGCGATGGTCAGCGGATGGTGGCGGGCAAACAGCGGCTTCTGGACGATGGTGTTGACGGCGGAGCAGAGCGCCGAGCCAAGCACCAGCAGCGCGCCGGCGTTGAAATGCAGGCCATTGCCGTCGGCGACCGCAATGATGCCGATACCGGCGAAGGAAATGGCGGTGCCGATCCAGGCCAGACCGGAGAACCGCTCGCCAAGCAGCGCCATCGCCATGATGGCGGTGAAGATCGGGCTGACATTGATGATGAAGCCGGCGGCTCCGGCCGAAACCGTCAGCTCACCGAAATTGAGCATGGCCGTGTAGAGCGCCACGAAGATGGCGCCGCCGAAGGCGAGGCGCCACAAATCGCCGATCCTGGGCAGCGCCGGGCGCTTGACGGCAAGGTAGATCGCCGCGGGCACGGCGGCGATGGCAAAGCGCAGGGCGCCAAGTTCCAGCGGCTGGAAGGCGGCAAGCCCGGCCCGGATCGCCGGGAAGGCCGAGGCCCAGCCGATCACCGTCAGCGCCACCGCGATGGCGGCCGTGGTATCCATCCGCTGTGTCGGATTCGACGTGGTGGTCATCGCGCTCATCTCGCTGCCCTCGGATTCTTCAGGTTCGGGAAGCAGAAAACGCCTTTCCCGATCAATTGACAAACGACCAAATCGAGGGTCACCTGTGAGTATGGATCACAGCTTAAACAGTCTGCTGCCGCTGGAAACGTTGCGCGCCTTCGACGCTGCGGCGCGCACGGGAAGCTTTTCGGCTGCCGCGGAAAAACTCAACCTCACCCATGGCGCCGTCAGCCGGCAGATCGCCAAGCTCGAGGACTGGCTTGGCCTGAAGGTTTTCGAGCGCGGCGCGCGCGGCGTGACGCTGACCAACGAAGGCAATCGCCTGCATCTCAGGACCACCGAAGCCTTCGCCCTGATCTCGGTCAATTCGGACCGCTGGGTGGAACCGCGCGGCACCGCCGTGGTACGCCTGGCCTCAATTCCATCGGTGAGCGGCCTGTGGCTGATGCCACGCATGGCAGCGCTGGAGAATGATCCTACCCGCCTGCGCATCGTGCTCGACGTCGACAATCGCCAGGCCGATCTCGCCGACGAAGGCATCGATCTGTCCGTCCGCTGCGGCCGCGGCCGCATCCCGGGCCGCGTCTCGGTGCAGCTGTTCGAGGAACATCTCTTCCCCATCGCCTCGCCGGGCCTGGCACGGGAGATCGGGGGGGGCGACCCGGCAAGGGTGCTCAAATTCCCGCTGATCAACGATTCCGACGCGTCGGGGTGGCGCGCCTGGTTCGCCGCGCAGGACATGGACTACCGGCCGCGTCCGCAGGATCGCCGCTTCGAGGACTACAATCTGGTGCTCGATGCCGCGGCGCACGGCCTCGGCATCGCGCTGGCGCGGCCGCCGCTCACCGAACATCAGATACAGTCGGGGCGTCTCGTCGCCGTCGACGCTCGCACGGCGCTCAATCCGGTTTCCTATTGGCTGGATCGTCCGGTCGGCCGGCCGCGCGCGGCCGCCGCCGATCTCGCCAGGCGCATTGCCGAACAGGCCGGGCTTGCGTCGGCCAGGCTGGACGCTTTTCTGCAGGATGACGATTAGGCTTGAAGGCGTCGGCCATCGCCGGCCCGCTTTCAGGACATATGCACTCCAGTGCAATTCCCCGGGGGAAAATGCGTGGCGTTTCCCTGTCGGGAATCGCGTGCACCCTGCTTAACGGAACAGCAAAAGCACGATCGTGGTGGTCACGGCCGAGACGATGGCGGTCACGATCGATATCGTCCACAGCGACGGCGGAACTGGCTCGGATCGTGGGGCATGGCCCGCCGGGCGGCTGGAGGCGCCGCGCGGTCGCGGCGCGTTGGCATTGGCCGCGACCAGCACCGCCGCGGAAGCGACGGCCGGCGAGAATGTGGACAGGGCCGGCACCGCCCCCAGTTTGGGCGTGCTGTCGGTGGCCGTCGTCGGCGGCGGGACGAAGCCGCGCGAAGCCTGATCCGCGTCCGTCCCTGCCCCACCCGTCGAGGCGCGTCCCGGTGCATTGTGGGTGGCGGCGTCAGGTTCCATGACGGCCCGGTAAGCGTCCTCGATCTCCGGGGACGACAGGCGTTGCGCGGTTTGAGCGGCCGGGCGCGGCAGCGAGCCTTGCAGCGCCTGGGTGGCGAACTGCGCCGATTGCACCATCGCCGGCGCCGGCGGCTGGACGAGCGCCTTGACCAGTGCGGCGGTCGCCGGATCGGCCTTGGGCGAAGGCACCGGCTGGGGCGTGAGCGCTTCTCTCAGCAAAGGCGGCATGCTTGCATTGGCGATGTCCATGGCGCTTCCTGACAACCATTGTGCCATAGGGCAATATTACATGAGCATTGCGCCAAGCTTGACCTTGCCCACGATTTATGGCGATTGAATCCCGATGAACTCAAGTGCCATTGCATGATGAACCGTTTCGAAGGCCCCGGCGGCAAGGAAGCCCGCATCCGCTATCTCGATGGCGATTTCCAGGTCACCAGCCCCGGCGCGTTCGTGCGCTGCGCCGTGACCGGCGAGAGCATTCCGCTGGATGAGCTAAAATACTGGAGCGTCGCCAGGCAGGAGCCCTATGTGAGCGCAACGGCTTCGCTGCGCCGTGAAATCGAGGTGCATCCGGAGTTGCGCAAGCGGGGTTAGCCTCTCAACTTGCGCTGCCGCCAGGCGTCGAGCGTTTCCTCGATGATGCGTTCGGGCACGTGGTCGAGTTCGAACACAGTGTCGATTTCCAGCACGTCGAGACGCCCGAGGAAGTCTTTTGAGGCGCCATGGCGAAGCCGGGCGGCGTCCTTGGCGGTGGTGATCAGCCCGAGGCCTTCGTCGCTCGCCGTCGCGGCCAGTTCGGTAAGCTCGTCCTCGGCGTAGAAGTGATGGTCCGGAAAGGGCTTGGACAGGACCACCTCGCCGCCGGCGCCACGCAGGGTGTCGAAGAATTTTTCGGGATGACCGATACCGGCAAAGGCCAGAAACCGCTTTCCGGCAAGCCCGGCCTTGCTGCTTGGCTCCGTGTGGGCCTCGAAGATCGGCCGGCCGGCACGCGCCGCCTGGCGGACCACGGCGTCGGCGGCCGTGCCCTCGCCCATCTTCAGCAGCCCGCTGGTGAAGACCAGTTGGTCGACGATTTTGGCCCTGAGCGGACCGCCCGGGATGACGCGGCCATTGCCGATGCCGTAGCGGGCATCGACCACGACCAGCGCGTAATCGATGTGGATCCGCGCGCTCTGGAAGCCGTCGTCCATGATCAGGAAATCGCAGCCGTGTTTTTCCAGCAAGAGCCGGGCGCCGGCGGCACGATTGGGCGTCACCGCCACCGGTGCATGTTCGGCCAGCAGCAGCGGTTCGTCGCCGACATGCCTGGCGCTGTCGTGGTCGATGTCGACGACATGCGGCTCGGCGAAGGAACCGCCATGGCCGCGCGACAGGAAACCGGGCTTCAGCCGCATGCGCTTGGCCTGCTGGGCGAGCGCGATCGCAACCGGCGTCTTGCCGGTGCCGCCAACGGTGAAATTGCCGACGCACAGAACCGGCGCTTCGATCTTCTCGCGCCTGGCCCGGCGCATGCCGCGGCCGGCGGCAAGCGCATAGATAGCCGACAGCGGCGACAGCGCCAGGACCTTCCAGTCCGGCTCTTCCCACCAGAATGGCGGTGCTTCGGAGGCCATTTTAGCGCCCGTTGGCGCCCTTCAGGCGCGCCTTGACCACCAGCGGCTGGATATAGGGTTCGAGCGATTTGAGCGTGCGTGCGAGCGCGCCGCGCATCTCATCGACGGTCGCGATTCCCGCCGCCATCATCTCGTGGCGCGCCACTTCGTTGGTCAGGAGGAAATTGACGGCGCCAGCCAGCATGTCGCGGTCGCGCACCAGCTTGGCGCCGCCGCTGTCGAGCAGGCGCTGATAGGCCTCGCGAAAATTCTGCACGTTGCGCCCGGCAAGAACCGCGGTGTCGAGCATGGCCGGCTCGAGCGGGTTCTGCCCGCCCTCGGAGGTCAGCGAGCGGCCGACGAAAGCGATTTCGGTCAACCTGAGGTATAAGCCCATCTCGCCGATCGTGTCGCCGAGCAGGATATCGGTGTCAGGCCCGATGCGGTCGCCCTTGCTGCGCCGCGCGACCTTCAGGCCCATGCCGGAAATCTGCGCGGCAAGGGCTTCGGCCCGATCGGGATGGCGCGGAACGACGATCGTCAGCAGGCCGTGGTGGCGCTTGTGCAGCGTCGCGTGGACTTCCGCGGCGACCACTTCCTCGCCATCATGGGTCGAGATCGCCGCCCAGGTCGGGCGATCTCCGATCTGCCGCTGCAAGGTGCCGAGAGCGCGGTCGTCGACCGGCGGCGGGTTGGTGTCGACCTTGAGATTGCCCGACACCGTGACCGGCCGGGCGCCGAGCGCGCGAAAACGCTCGCCGTCGACATCGGACTGGGCAACGACATGAGCAAGGTTTTCGAACAGCGCCTCGGCGATGTTGGCCCGCTTCTTCCACGATGTGAAGGAGCGGTCGGACAGCCTGCCATTGACCAGCACCTGCGGCACGTGGCGGGCACCGAGTTCGAGGATGGTCATCGGCCAGATCTCGGATTCGGCGATGATCGCCAGATCGGGTTTCCAGTGATCGAGGAAGCGGCTGACCGCCGGCTTCAGATCGAGCGGCACATATTGGTGGATGATGCGGTCGCCGAGCCGCTCGTCGACGACCTGGGCCGAGGTCACCGTGCCTGTCGTCAGCACTATGTTGACGCCATAGTCGAGGATGCTTTCGACCAGCGGCACGACGGCCAGGGTCTCGCCGACGCTCGCGGCATGGATCCAGATGACCGGCCCCTCGGGGCGCGGCCGGCCGGCGACGCCGTAGCGCTCGCGCCGACGGTTGCGGTCTTCCTTGCCGCGCGAGGTGCGCCAGGCAACATAGGGGCCGACCAGCGGATAGGCGGCCGCGCCGGCAAATCGATATGCCGACAGCATGGTGCGGGCCCAGCGACCGCTCATCGCGGACCATCCACGAGACGATAGGCCTCGGCGGTCGCCGCGTTGAGGGCGGCCGTCACTTCCTGGCGCTTGCGCTCCATTTCGGCGTCGTCGGCATCCGCCGCCACGAAGATCGGTGCGCCGATGGTCACGGCGGAGCGGCCGAAGGGCAGATTGATGGTGGTCTTGTCCCAGCTCTTCTCCAGCACCTTGCGGCGGCTGGTGGCAATGGCGACAGGCAGCAGCGGCCGGCCGGAGAGGCGCGCCAGAAGAACGATGCCAAGCCCTGCATCGCGCGGCGTACCGTGGGGGATGTCTGCGATCATGGCGACGTTCTTGCCTGCGGTGAGCGACTTTTTGAGGGCGATGAGCGCCTTGGCGCCGCCCTTGTCGAGATGCCTGGCATTGTCGCGCCCACCCGAACCGCGCACCGCCTCGATGCCGAATTTCTCCAGCATCAGCGCGTTGAGCTCGGCATCGGCGCTGCGCGACACCATGGCGACCAGCGGCTTGCGCTTGGGATAATAGGCTGGCGTCAAAAGGTGCTGGCCATGCCACAGGGCGATGATGCCGGGCTCGAACTCGGCGTAGCTGCCGCCCGAGAAGCGCGCCGATCCGGCGACCAGGGGGCTGGTCAGGCGCACCAGCCGCACGAACTGCGCGAGCAGGCTGGCAATGGCGTTCTTGACGAATCGGGACTGCGCGAGCGGTTCGCGAACCCTGCGCCAGAATGCCTTGGTCTTGCGGCTGCCGCCCCTGCTCGTCGGCACGGCGTCGCTGGCTGGCTCTTTCGCCAGGTCATTCTCCATCGAAGTCAACCGGCGACCTTGCTATCGGGGTCCAGCAGACGGTGCAGATGAACGACGAAATAGCGCATATGGGCATTGTCCACGCTGGCTTGCGCCTTGGCTTTCCACGCCGTGTGCGCGGATTGATAGTCCGGATAGACGCCGACGATGTCGAGTGCGTCGAGATCGCGGAACTCCGTGCCGCCAAGCTTCTTCAGTTCGCCGCCGAACACCAGATGCAAAAGCTGTTTCTTTCCGTCTTCCGCGGCCATGTCCGTCCTTCACATATTGTGAGTTTGTGACAGGTCTAGACCAAAGCCGCCGACTTTGGAACCTTTGAAAATGCTTTCAGGCATCCAGCCCGGCGATGACATCAACAAGCACCGCCAGCAGTTCGCCGCTGCCGGCTGCGAGCGCGCCATGGCGGGTCACCTCGCCGGCATAGAGCGGCGCGTGGCCTTGCGGGTTGAGCAATTGGCCGCCGGCCTCGCGCAGGATGAGATCGGCGGCGGCAATGTCCCAGTCATGCGCGTTCGGCTTGACGAAGGTGCCGTCGAGCGTGCCGTTGGCGATCATCGCCAGACGATAGGCGAGCGAAGGGCTGTACGGCGCTCGCACCAGCCGCTGCTGCCAGCCGGCCGGCATCAGGTCGATCAACTGCTTCAGACCGGAAATCTCAGGCCTGTCCCCGAGCTTGCGGACCGCGATGCGTTTGCCGTTGCGGAATGCGCCCTGGCCGGGCAACGCGGAATAGGTCTCGTCCATCGCCGGGCATTCGAGCACGCCGGCGAGCGTGCGGCCGTTCTCGACGACGGCCACACTGACGCACCAGGCGCGCTGGCCTTCGAGGAAGCCGCGCGTGCCATCGATCGGATCGACGACAAAGGTGCGGCGCGCCGAAAGTCGCGCTGGATCGTCGGCGGTTTCTTCCGAAAGCCAGCCATAATCCGGCCGTGCCGCAAGCAGCGTCTGGCGCAGATACGCATCGGCGGCATGATCGGCTTCGCTGACCGGCGAGGTGCCGCCCTTCATCCAGACCTGCGGGTTGTTGCCGAAGTAGCGCATGGCGATGAGACCCGCCTCACGGGCGGCGTCGCGCAGCAGCGGCAGGTCCAGATCCGCGCCCGCGTTGGTCAGGTCATGCTCCGGCAAGGGTCATGCCTTCGATCAGGAGCGTCGGGGCGGCGGTGCCGAAATTGCGGTCGAGGTCATTGCCCGGCACCATGTTGAGGAACATCGTCTTCAGGTTCGAGGCGATGGTGACTTCGGCGACCGGATAGGCAAGCGCGCCATTTTCGATCCAGAAACCGGAGGCGCCGCGGCTGTATTCGCCGGTGACCATGTCGACGCCCTGGCCAAACACCTCGGTGACATAGAAGCCGGTCTTGAGCGAGCCGATCAGATCCTGCGGCGAGCGTTCGCCCGCCTCGATGGCAAGGTTTGTCGACGACGGCGAGACGGAGGAGCCGCCGCGCGCGCCGCGGCCGTTGGTGACGAGCCCGAGTTCCCGGGCCGCCGATGTCGACAGGAACCAGTGGTTGAGGACACCCTTTTCGACCATCAACAGCTTCTCGCCCTCGACGCCCTCGCCATCGAACGGGCGCGAGGCCTGGCCACGGCGCCGCAGCGGCTCGTCGGTGACGGTGATTGCGGCAGCTGCCACCTGCTTGCCCATCATGTCGCGCAGGAACGAGGTTTTTCGCGCGACCGACGCGCCGTTGATGGCGCCGGCGAGATGGCCGGCAATGCCGCGCGCCACGCGCGGATCGAACACGACGTCGACCGGTCCGGTCGCCGCCTTGCGCGCGCCAAGGCGCCGCACGGCCCGTTCGCCGGCCATGCGGCCGATATCCTGCGGCGCGTCGAGATCGGCGAAATGCTGGCGCGAAGAGAATTCATAGTCGCGCTCCATGCCGGTACCCTCGCCGGCGATCACGCTGGCCGAGCGCGAAAAGCGCGAGGCGACATAGTGGCCGAGAAAACCGTGCGAAGTGGCCAGGACCAGCCCACCCAGCCCGGCACTGGCGCTGCTGCCGGCCGAATTGGTCACGCCCTTGACGGCGAGAGCCGCCGCTTCGGCCGCAAGGGCTGCTTCCTTCAACGCGTCGGCCGAAACCTCGGTCGCGTCGAACAGGTCCAGATCGCGCGTTTGCCTGACGAGCAGCGCGGGATCTGCAAGACCCTGATAGGGATCCTCGGGAGACACCTTGGCCATGGCGACGGCGCGCTCGGCAAGCGCCTTCGGATCGGACGCGGCGGTGGCCGACACGCTGGCCACGCGCTGGCCGACGAAGACCCGCAGCGAAACGTCATCACCCTCCGAGGCTTCGGTATTTTCGACCTTGCCAAGCCGCACCGAAACGCCGGTCGAACGGCCGCGCACCGCGACCGCGTCCGCGGCATCGGCGCCGGCACGTTTGGCGGCCTCGACGAGGGCCGCGACGCGGTCCGTCAATTTCGCGGCGTCGAGCTTGTCGGTCATGCACTTGATCCTGTTTCTTCAGCCTGTTCGCAAGGCGGATGCTGTCGCACCATCTATTGTTCCAGTGCCGCTTGTGCAATGGCAGAAGGGCAATCAGGATGCCGTGACCCAATCGCCATCGAAGCGGCCGCGAAGAGCGCACGTCGCAGCTTTTGCCTATATGGAGCCCTCGCCATGACGCCTTTCCATCTTGCCTTTCCGGTCCGTGATCTCGATGAAACCCGAACTTTCTATGGCGAGGTGCTGGGCTGCGCGATTGGCCGCTCCTCGGCGACCTGGGTGGATTTCGACCTTTATGGCCACCAGATGTCGGCGCATCTGCGGCCGCGGGCCGCGCAAGCCGCCAGCGACGGCAAGGTCGACGGCATTTTGGTGCCGATCCCGCATTTCGGCGCCGTGCTGTTGATGGACGACTGGCAGCGCCTGGCGGCGCGGCTGGAAGCGCGCGACGACATCGACTGGCTGGAGCGGCCGATGGTCCGTTTCAAGGGCGAGCCCGGCGAACAGGCCACGCTCTTCATTCGCGACCCCTCGGGCAACGCCCTGGAATTCAAGGGTTTTCGTTCACTGGAGCAGGTTTTCGCGCATTGAGGCGATAGAGGCCACAGCGACCTGTCCTCAAGATGTCGCGACCGGCGTCCAGATCACATCCTCGATCTTGTGTGCTCCGGTCGCCAGCATCGCCAGCCGGTCGAAGCCAAGCGCGATGCCGCTGGCTTGCGGCATGATGGCAAGGGCGGCCAGAAAATCCTCGTCGAGCGGATAGCGCTCGCCATAGATCCGCTCCTTCTCGTCCATCTCGATGATGAAGCGCCGGCGCTGCTCGGCCGCGTCGGTCAGTTCGCCAAAGCCGTTGGCGAGCTCGACACCGCAGCAATAGAGTTCGAAACGTTCGGCGACGCGCGGATCCCTGGGGCTCGGCCGGGCGAGCGCCGCCTCGGCGACCGGATATTCGCACAGCATGGTCGCGCGCCCCTGCCCGAGGAACGGCTCGATCTTTTCCACCAGCACGCGGCTGAACAAATCCGCCCAGCTGTCGTCAGGCGCCGTGCGCAGGCCGGCCTGTATCAAGGCAGCATGAAGCGCGTCCCGGTCGGTGCCGCCATCGGCGGCGACCGTGGCCAGCAGATCGATGCCGGCATGGCGCGAGAAGGCGTCCGCCACGGTCAACCGCTCCGGTTCAGCGAACGGATCGCAGTCGCGGCCGCGGAAAGAGAAGCGCGTGGCCCCTGCCCTCGTCGCGGCCAGCGCCAGCAGATCGGCGCAATCGCGCATCAGGCTCTCATAGGTCTCGCCCACGCGGTACCATTCGAGCATGGTGAATTCGGGATGATGCAAGGGGCCGCGCTCACGGTTGCGGTAGACGGCGCCCAGGCTGAAAATGCGCCGTTCGCCGGCCGCAAGCAGTTTCTTGCAGGCGAATTCCGGCGAGGTGTGGAGATAAAGCGGCGAATGGGCGCCATCGGGCCCGATCACTTCGGTGGCGAAAGCCGCCAGATGCGCCTCGTTGCCGGGCGACACCTGCAGCGCCGCCGCTTCCACCTCGACGAAGTCGTGGCGGGCAAACCAGTCGCGCAAGGCGGCCGTCAGCTTGTTGCGCAGCATCAGGCGCGGGCGGCGGTCGGCGTGGACATGCGGCGTCCACCAGGCCGAAGCAGCGGTCATCAGCGCGCTTCGGTTCGCCGAGGGGGCTGGCGGTTCGCGCCAAGATGCGCTAGGCCCCCATCCAGCGCCGCGCAAGCCGGCAAACGCCCGTCAACTCTCGCAGGATTTAAAACCGTGGTGAAAGTCATCGCCAGTTCGCTCCGCAAAGGCAATGTCGTCGACAAGGACGGCAAGCTTTATGTGATCCTCTTTGCCGAAAACATCCACCCAGGCAAGGGCACGCCCGTGACGCAGCTCGACATGCGCCGCATCGGCGACGGGGTGAAGGTGTCGGAACGCTACCGCACCACCGAGCAGGTGGAGCGCGCCTATGTCGAGGAGCGCGAGCACACCTTCCTCTACGCCGACGGCGAAGGCTATCACTTCATGAACCCGGAAACCTACGACCAGGTGGCGGTGTCGGAAGCCGTGGTCGGCGACGCCGCTCCCTATCTGAAGGAAGGCATGCCGGTACAGGTGTCGCAGTTCAACGGCATCGCGATCGCCCTGGTGCTGCCGCAGCGCGCCACCTTCGAAGTGGTCGAGACCGAGCCGACGACCAAGGGCCAGACGGCGTCGTCCTCCTACAAGCCGGCCGTCCTTTCCAACGGCGTGCGCACTAACGTGCCACCCCACATCGCGCCCGGCACCCGCGTGGTGGTGATGACGGCCGACGGGTCGTATGTGGAGCGGGCGAAGGACTGAGGCGGCTCCTGAGGCGTGATCGAGGATCGAACAACGCTCCGAACCTCACCGGGAACGCATTTTAGCTTCGGGACGGCCGCATAGGCAACCGCACTGGGGCATGCAGCGCCAAAGTCAGTCTTGGGAGCCTACTGCAGCATGTCGCGGCGAATAGGATCGCTCGACCCGCTGTGAGCTTCCGATTTATGCATGTCGTTGTCCCTGAACCGAGGACACTTCCGGGCGGCATGCGGTAGGCCGGAGAAATTCCTCCTCCGGCAAGATTGTCCTCGATATTTTCTTACGCAGCGTAGCAAAAGGCGCGCACGGTTCGTCCTTTGAGCGAAGGGAGAACGCCATGCGGAAACTTATCGTCACCGAATTCATCAGCGTCGACGGCGTTGCCGAGGTCGAGAGGCTTCCGGCCGTTGTCTGGAACGACGAGATGAACAGGTTCAAGGAGGATGAGCTTGCCGACAGCGGCGCCATGCTTTTGGGACGCACGACCTATGAGATTTTTGCCGGCTCGTGGCCGAGCGAAACCGGAGATTTCGCCGACCGGTTCAACGCGCTGCCGAAATATGTCGCCTCGACCAGTCTGAAGGCGCTCGATTGGAAACCGGCGGAGTTGCTCAAAGGTCCCTTGCCGGAAGCCGTGAGGGCGCTGAAGCACGGCAGCGGTGGCAACATCTATGTGCATGGCAGCCTCAGCGTCGCGCGGGAATTGCTGCGCCACGGTCTGGTCGACCGCATCAGGCTGCTCAGCTACCCCGGCACCGTCGGCCAGGGCAAGCAGCTGTTCCCGCTGGGCGAACAAGTGCCGCTCAAGCTGATTTCAGCCGCCCCCTTCACGAACGGCGTAGTGGCGATCGAATATGCGCCTCTGGCTGCGAAGCCGTAAGCTGGTCAGCGCCAACGTTACCCGGCCTTCTTCCGCCGCTTTCCCTTGACGGCGACGCCTTCTCGCACCTCCACCGCCCTCTCGACCTGCCGCTTCAGCTCATCCTTGATCTCGGCCGTCTCGCTCATTAGGGCGTCGATCTTCATAAAATCGAGCACCCTATATTTGGACACCGCCGGGCGGACCAGTATGTCAGGCTGGCACTGTTTCAACTTGTTGGCGATGATCGACTGCATCATCAATTGCGTGGCGCCGAACATCAGGTCGACGGAGGTCGGCTGCTTGCGGTCGGCCTCTTCCGGCGCGCCGACGACGTCGACGCCGATGATGATGTCGGCATCCTTCTCGATCAGGTCGAAGGGCACGGGGTTGTAGATGCCGCCGTCGATCAGCAGCCTGCCGTCGCGCGTCACCGGGCGGAACACGGCGGGAATGGCGGCCGAAGCGGCAAGGGCCGAGTGCAGGTCGCCATCGTCGAACACGGCGAGCTTGTGGCCGAAATAATCGGTCGCCGTCACCTTCAGCGGGATTTTCAGTTCGGCGAAGGTCTCGGGAATGGCCTCGGGCAGGAAGGCCTTGAGGATGCGCTCGACGTTGAACTGGCTGACGCGGATGCCGTTCTGCATGGCTTCGGCGATCGTGCCCGGCCGCGCCCGCCACATGCGGCTCGCCACCTCGGCGCGGCGGCCGAGGATCGATCGGGCATAGTCGTGGATGTCCTTGCCGCTCATGCCGGCGGCCATGCCGGCGCCCATGATGGCGCCGATCGACGAGCCGGCTATCGCCACCGGCTTGATGCCGAGCTCGTCCAGCGCCTCGATGACATGGATGTGCGCCAGACCGCGCGCGCCGCCGCCGCCGAACGCTATGCCGAAGGTCGGGCTCATCCCTTGCCGGCTCCCGCCAGTGGGGGGCCGACCACCATGATGGTCGGTTCGGTCGTCAGCAGCTTCTTCGCCGCCGCCTTGACCTCATCGATCGTCACCGCGTTGATATAGCCGGCCCGGCGCTGCATGTAGTCGATGCCAAGGTCGTCGAGCTGCAGTTCGACCAGCGTGGCGGCGATCGAACTCGACGAATCCAGATTGCTGATGGCATAGGCGCCGATCAGATATTTCTTGGTCGCCGCCAGTTCGGCCTCGGTCGGACCGTCCACGGCCAGCTGCTTGACGACGTCGCGCACGATGCCGAGCGTCTCGGCCGCGCGATCCGAGCGCGTCCCGGTGGTGACGATCAGTGCGTTGGCATGGTCCTGGTTGACCAGCGAGGAATTGACGCTGTAGGCGAGACCGCGCTTTTCACGCACCTCCTGGAACAGGCGCGAGGTGAACGTTCCGCCGCCGAGGATCTCGTTCATCAGCACGGCCGGGAAGAAATCCGCCGCCTTGCGCTTCACGCCTGGCCAGGCAAGCTGCAGCGAGGTTTGCGGCAGGTCGTAATTGACCTCGATGTGCTGCGCCAGCTTGGGCTCGATATCGGCAACGGGGCTGAGCGCCTGGTTTTGCGGCAGGTCGCCGAACACCATATCGAGCTTCTTCCCAAGCGTCTCGGGGTCGATGGCGCCGACCACCGCGATATGCAGGCCACCGCGCGCGAAGACCGCCTTGTGCAGCGCCTTGAGATCGGCCTGTGTGATGGCGGCGATGCTTTGCCTGGTGCCCTGGTCCGAACGCGAATAAGGGTGGTCGCCATAGACGGCGCGCGCCCACCGGTTTTGCGCCACCGTGTCGGGATCGTTCTCGTTGGCAATGATGCCCGACAGGACCTGGGCACGGATGCGGTCGATAGGCTCCTGGTCGAAGCGCGGCTCGTTGACCGCCAGACGCAACAGGTCGAACGCCTCGTCGCGCTGTTCGGCCAGCATGCGCATGGAACCGTAGATGCCATCGCGGGTCTCGTCGAAGCTCATCTCGGCGCCGGCATCGTCGAGCCTGATCTGGAAGGCTTCCGAATCGAGCGGACCGGCACCCTCGTCGAAGAGACCGGTCATCAGATTGGCGAGACCTTCCTTGCCCGGTGGATCCTGCGTCGAGCCGCCGCCGAAAACGAAACGGACGGCGACGATCGGCACGGAATAGTCCTCCACCAGCCAGGCTGTGACACCCTTCGGCGAGGTAACGGACTGGATCTCCATGGCACGGGCGGCAAGCGCGGGCAGAACCAGGAAGAGGACGGAGAGGAAGAGGGTTGCGAAAGTGGTGGCCACGCGCGGTCTGCCCTTCTCCCCTTGTGGGAGAACGGAAGACACTGTCGCCGCCTCGCGCATATGTATGGCGTGCATCATCAATTCCCCGCCTGTTGCTGCGGCAAGAGATAGCCTGATGTCGAGCGGGCCAGCACGAGATAGCGCGCGGCAACGGCCTTGACCTCATCGGCAGTCACCTTGCGGATGCGATCCGGCCATTGCTCGACGTCCTGCACATTGCCGCCGGTGGCGAGCGTCGAGCCATAGATGTTGGCCATGGAGTCCTGCTTGTCACGGGCAAAGATCATCGACCGGACATAGCGGTCCTTGGCCTTTTCGAGTTCATCCGGGGTGACGCCGTCGCTGGCGATACGCGCCACCTCCGCGTCGACCGCGGCCTCGACGTCGGCCAATTTGGCGTCGCCGCGCGGCGCGCCGTAGACGGTGAAATTGGTGTCGTCGAGCATGGTGCCCTGGAAGTACGCGCCGGCGCTGGAAGCAATGCCTTGCTTGACGACCAGCGCCTGATAGAGCCGGCTGCGGTTGCCGCCACCGAGGATTTCGGCCAGCAGGTCGAGCGCCTCGGCCTCGCCCGGCTTGGCCGTATGGTAGGACGGCACGACCCATTGTGTCGAGAAACTCGGCACGCTGACGCGGGCGTCGGAAAGCGTGACCGTGCGCCTGGTGTTCTGCTCAGGTTCGACCGGGCGGACGCGCGGCGGCAGGTCAGGCCCGCGCGCCACCTTGCCATAGGTCTTCTCGGCCAGCGTCTTCACCGTGTCCGGTTCGACGTCGCCGGCCACGATCAGCACGACATTGTTGGGCCGGTAGTATTTATTGTAGAAGTCGGTGGCATCGACGCGGTTCAACTGCTCCATCTCCTGCATCCAGCCGATGACCGGAATGCGATAGGGCTGGTTCTGCCACAGCGTGGCATCGACCTCTTCGTCGAGCACGGCCTGCGGATTGTTGTCGATGCGCGAGCGGCGCTCCTCGAGGATAACGTCGCGCTCGGTCTTGATGACATCGTCTGTGAGGATGAGGTTGCGCATGCGGTCGGCCTCGAAGCTCATCATCAACTCGAGGGCGGACGGCGCCACTGTCTCATGGAAGGCGGTGTAGTCGTAGGAGGTGAAGGCGTTGTTGGAGCCACCAATATCGGAGACGGCGCGGTCGAACTCGCCGGCCGCGTGGTGGGCCGTTGCCTTGAACATCAGATGCTCGAAGAAATGGGCGATGCCGGATTTGCCCGGCGGCTCGTCGGCGCTGCCGATCTTGTACCACACCATATGGGTAACGATCGGCGCGCGGTGATCGGGAATGACGACCACTTCCATGCCGTTGTCGAGCAGGAAATCCGTGACCTTGAACTCGGCGGCCTTGCCATTCGTCGGAGCGCTGTCGGCCAGTACCGGACCGGGCGCTACAAAAGCCAGGGAGGTCGCGAGCAGCGTTCCACGCAGCCATTCAGTTCTGGATGTCATCGATGGCTCCGGTTTCATGCAGCGGACGATAGGCAAGGTGCCGGCGACAAGCAAAGTGAATTGTTGGTCATGTTGCCGGCAAAGGCGGCGGCAAAGAGGCCACGGCGGAAAGCAGGCGTATCAGGCAGCCTCGATGAAACGGATGATAGTCTCGCCGTAGTTGCGCTCATCGAGCACGGAAAAGCCCGGCCCTGGCTCGAAGGGCGCCACTGCCGCCTCCTCGACCACACAAAGCGCGCCGGGGCGCAGCCAGCCGCCGGCCCTGGCGGATTGCAAGGCAAGCTCGCCAAGGCCCTTGCCATAGGGCGGGTCGGCGAAGACGAGGCTGAATGGCGCCAGCGTGCCGGCCTCGCCAAGGGCGGTCGCGTCACGACGGAAGATCTTGGTGCGTCCGGTCAGGCCGAAAGCCTCGACATTGTCGCGGATCAGGCCACGGCCTTCGGCCGATTCCTCGATGAACACGCCATAGGATGCGCCGCGCGACAAGGCTTCCAGGCCAAGCGCGCCGGTGCCGGCGAACAGATCGAGGACGCGGGCCCCGTCCGATTGTCCGGCGAAGCGATGCGCCAGAACGTTGAAGACGGCCTCGCGGGTGCGGTCGGTCGTCGGACGGATGGCGCTGCCGCGAGGCGTCGCCAGCGGACGCCCGCGAAACTCGCCGCCAACGATTCTCATCTTGTGCGGGGGCCCTTGGGGCCGCCGCGCGGCCGCTCGCCGCCACCGGCCGGTCGCTCGCCACGCGGCTTGCCGAACGGCTTGTCGCCGCCCGGTTTGCCGCCGGGCTTGCCATAGGACGGCTTGAACGAGGCCTTGCGCGCCTTTGCTTCCGCTGCCTTGGCGGCATCCGCTTCCGCCCTGCCCTTGCCGATCGGCCGGGCGCCCGGCGCCATCCAGACATTGGCTTTGCGCTGGCCCGGCGGCTCGATCGGCCGCTGCTCGCGTTCGGACTTCTTGCCGCCGCCCCGAGGCTTGTCGCCGAAGCCGCCCCGAGGCTTGTCGCCAAAACTTCCACGCGGCTTATCGCCAAAGCCGCCACGTTCCGGTCGCGGACCGCGATCGCCGAAGCTCTTTTCCGGTCTCTCGCCCCTGTCGGGGCTGGTCGACAGTTTGCCCAGCGCCTCGTCGCGGCTGCCTTCCCGACGCTTGCGGTTCTTGATCAGGCCGCCCTCGCCGATCGGCCGCCGCTCGCCGTCGCGCGTGAACTTCGGCCGTTCGGGTTCGGCCTCACGGACTTCGGTGCGCCGCACGGGCTGGTTGGAAAACGGTTTTGTTATCTCGGCGTCGAAATTGGCGCCGGATTCCTCGACCAGACGCTCGCCGAGCTGATCGCGCAGCACCCTGCCCTTGATCTCCAGCACATGACCTTCGGCGAGATCCTCGAGCTGGAACGGGCCGTAGGAGATGCGGATCAGCCGCGTGACGTCGAGGCCGAGCGCGCCGAGGATGTTCTTGACCTCACGGTTCTTGCCCTCGCGCAAACCGATCGTCAGCCAGGCGTTGGAGCCCTGCTCGCGATCCAGGCTGGCTTCGATGGCGCCGTAGAAGACGCCGTCGACGGCAATACCTTCACGCAGGCCGGCGAGCGCGCTTTCCTCGACCTTGCCGTGGACGCGCACGCGGTAGCGGCGCAGCCAGCCGGTGGCCGGCAGTTCGAGCACGCGCGACAAGCCGCCGTCGTTGGTCAGCAGCAGCAGGCCCTCGGTGTTGATGTCGAGCCGGCCGATGGTCATCAGCCGCGGCAATTCGGCCGGCAGCACGTCGAAAACGGTCTTGCGGCCTTCGGGGTCGCGGTTGGTGGTGACGACGCCGGCCGGCTTGTGGAACAGGAACAGGCGCGTGCGTTCGATCGGCGGGATTTCCATGCCGTCGAGATGGATGATGTCACCCGGCATGACGTTGAAGGCCGGTGAAGACAACGCCCGGCCATTGACCTTGACGCGGCCGGCGGCGATCAGTTCCTCGGCGTCGCGGCGCGAGGCGAGGCCGGCGCGCGCCAGCCGCTTGGCGATCCGCTCGCCGGCTTCTTCCGGGGCATCGGCAGGCCGCGGACGCGGCTTGAAACCGCCGCCCGATGCGCCTTGCGGCCGATCACCGAAATCACGCTTGGGTCTGTCGCCGCCAAAATCCCGCTTCGGACGATCGCCGAAATCACGCTTGGGACGGTCGAAGCGCTTTTCGCCGCCCGCCGCCGAAGCGGAAGCCGGGCGATCGCCACGCGGGGCATAAGGCTTGCGCGGCCCTTCGCGCTTCTCATAAGGCTTGCGCTCGCCCTCGGCCGCCATTGGACGGTCGCCGCGCGGGGCGTAGGGCTTGCGCGGCCCTTCGCGCTTCTCATAAGGCTTGCGTTCACCCTCGGCCGCCATTGGACGGTCGCCGCGCGGGGCGTAGGGTTTGCGCGGCCCTTCGCGCTTTTCATAAGGCTTGCGCTCGCCTTCAGCCGCCATCGGACGGTCGCCGCGTGGTGCATAAGGCTTGCGCGGGCCCTCGCGCTTTTCGTAAGGCTTGCCTTCGGGGCGCGGCCCCTTGCTGAACGGCCTGTCGCCGCCCTTGAAGTCTCGCTTCGGCCGGTCGCCATCGGCGGCCATCGGCCGATCGCCACGCGGGGCATACGGCTTTTTCGCACCAAAGGACGGCTTGCCGCCCTTGCTGGCATCGCGGCCACGTGCACCTGCCGATTTCGGGCCACTCCTGCCCGGGCCGCCTTTGCGCGGAGATTTCTTGTCGTTGTCGTCCATGTGGCCTTTGTCCGTTTGCGCTGCTACAGCGTGGCGCATCCGTTCGGCGCGCAACGAACGCTGTAGCATTTTTGATTTGGCGCATGATCATTCCCGAAAATCGAGTCCGATTTTCAGGTTGATCCGCTCCATAACAGGATCACCGCCGGGTGGCGAGGATATAATGGGAAGACAAACCGCTTGAAGAACCCGGATTTCATGGCCCTGGCTCTGCAGGAGGCCGAAGCAGCGGCCGCGCGCGGCGAAGTGCCGGTCGGCGCGGTCATCGTCAACGGCGGCACGGTCGTTGCCAGTGCCGGGAACCGCACGCGCGAGCTTGCCGACCCGACGGCGCACGCCGAAATGCTGGTGATCCGCGCAGCCTGCGGCAAACTCTCGAGCGAGCGGCTCATCGGCCACGATCTTTATGTGACATTGGAACCTTGCGCCATGTGCGCCGGGGCGATCTCCTTCGCCAGGCTGCGCCGTCTCTACTTCGGTGCTAGCGACGAAAAGGGCGGCGCCGTGGTCAACGGCGTGCGCTTCTTCGCTTCCTCGACCTGCCACCACACGCCCGACGTCTATCCGGGCATGGCCGAGACCGAGGCGGGCCTGCTGCTGAAGGATTTTTTCAGAGGACGTCGAGACTGAGCCAAGCCCGCCGCAAGACCAAGCGGCGCGACTGTTCTTACCGCAACCAGTCGAACCAGCCGCCCTTCTTGCCCTCGGCCTTTGCCTTGAGGGCGCGTTCTTTCTTGTATTCGTCCTCGCCAAGTTCGTTCTGCGGTGCGGCATCGGAGGCGACACGGTAGGCCAATGGCGGCTCGCTAAGGTATTTGCGCGTGTTCGGATCGCCCTGCTTGCTGTCGGCAAGGCGGCGCTGGATCTCGGCGGCGCGGCCCTTGTCGGAATCGGCGGGTTTCCACGCCGGCGGGTGGCTGGATCCTGATTCCTCCATCGCCCTTTTCACAGAAGCCGGATCCGTCTGCACGTCGTCGACGATCTCCGACTGGTAGGCCGGGTCATTCTGGTGCGCGGTGGCGTCGGCGCGCAGGCGCGCGCGGCGCTGCTCGGGCGATTCGGGCCAGCCGGCGTTTGCCGTCTGAATGCTTTCCTGCGGGGCAGGCAGCGCTTCCTTCTGGCCAGGTGCAGGCTTCACCAAGGTAGGACGCGGCTTGTAGTCGATCGGGTCCCTGCGCTTCGGCGCGAAGGAAACGGCGCCTGTCAGATCGCCGGCCAGTTGTTCGGCGGCGGTCTTGTCGGTGCCATAGGTCGGAGAGCCCATGCAGCCCGATAGAGCGAGGCCCGATGCGACAAGCGGCGCCAGCAGCGCAAGGCGCGCGTTATATCTTTCGGTCATGCCAAAAAGTCCCACTCTAGACAGCCTCTCGATCGCACCGGCTTTGCGTCCGGTCCCCATCGTGCAAGCACTTGCGACGGAAATCCGGCGACAATTTGTCTTCCGGAGTTTCGCGTGTTTACCTCAACCACTCGTTAAGGGCAACGCGCGGGCGGATTTGCACCGCCCGGCGTGGCATTCGTGCACTATTGATTGGTGCATGCCATTGTCCCAAAACCGCTATGCACTTTGGGCGACATGCATCAGACCCTTCCGAGCGCCTTCAACTCGTGCAGCACCGCGGCATCACGGGCCGAGAGATCCGGGAACTCCGGATCCTGCCCGACATCGGCCGTATAGCGCCAGGAACGCGCGCATTTGACCAGACCGCGATTCTCTGCTTTCTCCACCACCACGGCGACGCCCTTGACGTCGTCGAGGGCAAAGGCGGTTTGCGGCGCCTGGCCATGGGCAATGACGAGATCGCTGGTGATCGCCATCTCGGCCATGTCGACGTCCGATATCGCCGCTTCGAGCGCCGCATCGTTGATCGTCACCACCGGTACAGCCTCCAGCGAGGAGCCGATGACCTTCTGGGCACGCGCGATCTCGAGCGCGCCGGTGACGACGCGACGCACCTGCCTGACCTTGCGCCATTTCTCCGCCAGCGCCTCGTTCTTCCAACCCGCCGGGATGAGCGGGAACTGGTCGAGATGCACCGAGACCGCATCGGGGTGACGGTCGAGCCATGCCTCTTCCATGGTGAAGGGCAGCATCGGCGCCAGCCATTTCACCAGGCAGTCGAAGAGGTGGCGCACCACCTGGACCGACGCCTTGCGCTTCACGCTCGACGGGCCGTCGCAGTAGAGTGCGTCCTTGCGGATGTCGAAATAGAAGGCGGACAGCTCGACCACCATGAAATCGAGCAGCGCGCGCGTGACGCGCTTGAACTCGAAGGCGTCGTAGCCCTGGCGGACCACCTCGTCCAGCTCCGCCAACCGGTGCAGCATCAGCCGCTCCAGCTCCGGCATCGTCTCCAGGGGCACATCCTCGCCATCGTCGTGAGCGAGCGTGCCCAGCATCCAGCGGATGGTATTGCGCAGCTTGCGATAGGCGTCGATGTTGGTCTGCAGCACGTTCTTTCCGAGCCGCTGGTCTTCCCAATAGTCCGTCGTCACCACCCAGAGCCGCAGGATATCGGCGCCGGACTGTTTGATCACATCCTGCGGCACGACCGTGTTGCCGAGCGATTTCGACATCTTGCGGCCATCCTCGTCCATGGTGAAGCCATGGGTGACGACGGTGTCGTAAGGCGCCCTGCCCCTGGTGCCGCAGCTTTCAAGCAGCGAGGAGTGGAACCAGCCGCGATGCTGGTCGGAGCCTTCGAGGTAGACGTCGGCCGGCCATTTCAGGTCGGGCCGGTCCTCCAGGGTGAAGACATGGGTCGAGCCCGAATCGAACCAGACGTCGAGAATGTCCATCACCTGCCGCCATTTGGAGGCGTCGTGATTGCCGAGGAAGCGTTCCTTGGCACCCGGCGCGAACCAGGCGTCGGCGCCTTCCGTCTCGAAGGCGTCCATGATGCGCTGGTTGACCGCCTCGTCCTTCAGCACATTGCCGTCCTCGTCGGCGAAGACGGCGATCGGCACGCCCCAGGCACGCTGGCGCGACAGCACCCAGTCTGGGCGCTCCTCGATCATGGCGCGGATGCGGTTCTGGCCGGCCGCCGGCACGAAACGCGTGTCGTCGATCGCCTTCAGCGCGCGGCTACGCAGCGTGGTGCCGTCGCCGAGGTCCTTGTCCATGTAGACGAACCATTGCGGCGTGTTGCGGAAGATGACCGGCTTCTTCGAACGCCATGAATGGGGATAGCTGTGCTTCAGCCGGCCGCGCGCGAACAGCGCGTTGCGCTTGATCAGCTCGTCGATGACCGCCTGGTTGGCGTTGCCCTTCTTGCCATTGTCGTCGATGACGCGCGTAGCCCCACCCTCGCGATCCGGGCCGAAGCCCGGCGCGTCCTTGGTGAAGAAGCCGGCATCGTCGACGGTGAACGGGATTTCGGTGTCGATACCGCGTTGGCGCAGCGCGGGCGCGGCGTCCATCCACGCATCAAAGTCCTCGCGGCCATGGCCCGGGGCGGTGTGCACGAAGCCGGTGCCGGCATCGTCGGTGACATGGTCGCCCGCAATCATCGGCACCGGAAATTCATAGCCGCCACCGAGGCCCTTGAAGGGATGCGAAAGCACAAGGTTTCCAAGCTGTTCGGCGCTGATGCCGTGAAGGCGCTTCAAGGTGACCTTGGCCTTGGCCTGGCTTTCCTCGGCCAGCGCATCGGCAAAGATCAGCTTCTCGCCTGGCTGCGGGCCAAACGCATTCTCGGCCGCCGTCACCTCGTAGAGGCCATAGGCGACGCGCGGCGAATAGCTGACGGCGCGGTTGCCCGGGATGGTCCATGGCGTCGTCGTCCAGATGACGACATGGGCATCGAGCAGATCAAGCGAGCGTCCGCTCAGGCCCGGATCGAGTTCCGCCGGCTGGCCGTCCACGACGCTGGCGACAGCGAGATTGGCCACCGGAAACTTCGCCCAGATCGTGTCGGACTCGTAGTCCTGGTACTCGATCTCGGCCTCGGCGAGCGCCGTGCGTTCGACGACGCTCCACATCACCGGCTTCGAACCGCGGTAGAGCTGGCCGGACATGGCGAATTTCAGCAATTCGCCGGCGATGCGCGACTCGGCGTGGAAGGCCATGGTCGTGTAAGGGTTCTTGAAGTCGCCGATGACGCCAAGCCGCTGGAACTCGCCACCCTGTACCGAGATCCAGTGCGCGGCGAACTCCCGGCATTCCTTGCGGAATTCGTTGACCGGCACCTCGTCCTTGTTCTTGCCCTTGGCGCGGTACTGCTCCTCGATCTTCCATTCGATCGGCAGGCCGTGACAGTCCCAGCCAGGCACATAGTTCGAGTCATAGCCGCGCATCTGGAACGAGCGGGTGATGACGTCCTTGAGGATCTTGTTCAGCGCGTGGCCGATATGGATGTTGCCGTTGGCGTAGGGCGGGCCGTCATGCAGCACGTATTTCGTGCGCCCCGCCGCGCCCTCGCGCAGCTTGCGGTAGAGGTCCATGTCCTGCCAGCGCTTGACCAGCACCGGCTCCTTCTCGGGCAGGCCGGCGCGCATCGGAAACTCCGTCCGCGGCAGGTAAAGGGTCTTGGAATAGTCGATCGTTGATTGGTTCTGGTCGGTCATTGGTCTGCCATGTGCATGCCGGGCCACGTGGCTTGCGGCTTGGAATTCTACTTTACACGCGTGCCGTTCCCCAAAAACGGGCCCACTCCTGGGCGGCACGCCTTGATGATCTGGCCTTGATGATCTGGAAAAGCGCGAGAGGCCGCGCGCAATAGTCCCGGCTGCTCCAACAGCCTTCAGGCTGCCGGGAACACCGGGCTGGTAATTCGTATTGTCGGCGCGTGAAGGCGCGAAAAGCTCGTCATTGCTGGGCTTTTAGCGGAGAAGAGCGCAGGAATAAAGCGTCTCGTTCGATTCACTTACATCTTGAAGTCGAAGCGATAGGTGGTCGACACGCCGACCATGAACTGGTTGCGGTCGCCGCGCTCCTTGACCAGGCTGGAATCGGCGGCAGGACCCTCGAGGCGGGAATATTCGCCAAACAGGCTGGCGGTCATCGGGTCGGTCACCTTCCAGGTCACGGCGCCGCCGAGGCCGACGGATTTGAGGCCGCCGCCGGGATTGTACCGGCTCAGGCCGGAGGCCACGGCTTCCTGCGCGTCGACGCCGTAATAGGCATCGAAATAGTTCGCCGAGGCAAAAGACACGCGCGGGCCACCCGAAATCCTGACAGTTGGCGTCACGTCGTAGAAGGCATCGGCGGCGATGTCGGCGACAAAGCCATTATGGGCACGGATGCCATGCCGCAATTCGGCCCGCGCACGCATCCAGTCCGTCGGATAGAATTCGAAGAAGCCGCCGACCTCGCCGCCCCAGCGCACCGGGTCGAGCCCCTTGAGTTCGTCGGCATCGCCGTCGTCACGCGAGAACAGGAACTTGCCGGTCAGGCCGGCGCGGACGCCGCCGTCGTCGATGAGCGCCAGCGAAATATTGTCGTTGCGCGACGTGAAACGCGCCTGGGGACCGGCCTTGCCCAGCGAAATGATGGGCTGGGCGCTCAGCATGTACTTCTTGCCGCCCTCGAAATTGGGCGCCACCAGGCCGGTCGCGCCGACGGTCAGATACCAGTCGCCGGACAGCCAGCCGAAAGCGCCGTCGCCGGCCTCGGCCGCGCCCGACGTCGCCAGCACGACAGTGGCCACGGCTAAAGAAATCTTTCCGACCTGACTCATGGTCACTCCACTAACACGATACAACCGTCCTGCGATGACAGCTTTGACGAGGCTTTGGTAAAATTTGATTTAAGGGCGAGACATCCGGCTGGAATTGCCTGCCAACGGGGCCTGCGCCATCGCCCCAGCGGCCGGCTGGACGCGGGTCGGCACCAAGCGTAACCTCACAGCATCCCAGCGGTCTTCAACGGAGGTGGCGACATGACCTTGCACGGCGATGCACTGGAGAACGCGATCGGCAAGACGCGGGACAAATGGGGATGGTTCGTCGGCCTCGGCGTGTTGCTGCTGATCCTCGGCGGCATCGCCTTCGGCAATCTGTTCATCGCCACGGTGGCTTCCGTCTATGTCGTGGGTTGGCTGATGCTGGTGGCCGGCATCATCGAGATCATGCATGCTTTCGGGGTCAAGACCTGGGGACGCTTCTTCTACTGGCTGCTCAGCGGACTGCTTTATGCGGTGGCCGGGTTCTTCGCGTTCGACAATCCGCTGCTGGCCTCGGCGGTACTGACTTTCCTGCTGGCCGTCGCGCTCGTCGCTTCCGGCGCGCTGCGGGCCTGGGTCGGCTACAGCCACCGTCCCGAGCGCGGCTGGGGCTGGATCGTCGCGGCGGGCGTCATCAGCGTGCTTGCCGGCCTGATCATCGCCATGGGCTGGCCGGTCAACAGCCTTTGGGTGCTCGGACTGTTCCTGGCGATCGACCTGATCTTCCAGGGCTGGACCTTTATCGCCGTCGGTTTGGCCCTGAAGAAGTAGCTCAGAACGCCACGGATGCGTCGAGGCCGGACAGCGGCTTGACGCCGCCCAGCAGGGCGCGGGCCTCGACTTCATCGCGCTTCATCTGCACGACCAGTGCGTCGAGCCCGTCGAACTTGATCTCGCTGCGCAGGAAGCCGAAGAACGAGACCTCGCAAGTCTCGCCATAGAGATCGCCGGAAAAATCGAAGACGAAGGTTTCCAGGAGCGGCGCGCCATGGTCGTCGACGGTCGGCCGGCGGCCAAAGCTGGCGACGCCGTCGTGCAGCGTACCGTCGGCGCGCCGGAAGCGTACGGCGTAAATACCTTCCTTGAGCGTGGCCGCCGCCGGAAGCCTCATATTGGCCGTGGGAAAGCCGAGCGTCCGCCCGAGCTGCTGGCCGCCGACAACCTCGCTTTCCACCGTGAAGCGATAGCCGAGCAGACCGGCGGCCTCGGCCACCTCGCCCTCGCAAAGCAGGGCACGGATGCGGCTCGACGAAACCACCTCGGCGCCTTCGTCGCGAAAGGCATCGACGAGGGTGACACCGAAGCCATGGCGCTCGCCCGCGGCCATCAGATAGGCCGGCCCGCCCTGGCGGTCCTTGCCGAAATGGAAATCGAAACCGGTCACGGCGTGGGTGATGCCGAGCGTCTTTTCCAGCACGTCGGTGACGAAGGCTTCCGCCGACAGCGAGGCGAAGTCGCGCGTGAAAGGTTGCTCGACCAGCGCGGCAAAGCCCAGCAGCGACAGGAGCCGCGCCTTCATCGGCGGCGGCGTCAGCACGAAAAGGGGCAAATCAGGCTTGAAAACCGTTCGCGGGTGCGGTTCGAAGGTCAGCACCAGCGCCGGCACGCCACGCCGCTCGGCCTCGCCCAAGGCGCGTTCGAGCACGGCCTGATGGCCACGGTGGACGCCATCGAAATTGCCGATCGCCACGACGCCGCCTCTCAGATCGGCGGGCAGCGGCGCGGTTGTCGTAAGATGCTGGAACGCGACCATCGCCACCTACCGCAGCCTTGCGATGACGGCCACCGGACGATAGCCGTGCCGCTCCAGGAAGAGCCCGAGCCTTGCCGGATCCGGCCGGGACGGGTCGCCATAGTCGCGGGCATGGATGCCGCCGGAGACATAGAGGACGTCGAAACCATTGTCGGCCGCGCCCTTCACGTCGGTCATCATGCCATCGCCGATCGCCAGTATTCGCGAACGCTCGACCGGCCGGCCGAGGATCTCGGCCACCTCCTTCATCGCGACCTCGTAGATCGGCGCATAGGGTTTTCCGGCGATCAGCGTGCGACCGCCGAGCTGCGCGTAGTCGCGCGCGAGCGCGCCGGCGCACCAGATGATCCGCTCGCCGCGTTCCACCATGATATCGGGATTGGCGCAGATGAACGGCAGGTTCCTGGCGCGCAAGCGGCGCAGCAGGTCGGCATAATCCTCGGGTTTTTCGACCTCGTCGTCGAACAGCCCGGTGCACACGACGCCGGCGGCCTCGAACTCCTCGACAAGTTCGACATCGAGGCCATCATAAAGGGTCAAATCGCGGTCGGCGCCGATGTGGAAGATTTTGCGTGGACCCTCCGCGATCAGGTCACGGGTCACGTCGCCGGAGGTCACCACACGGTCATAGGCCGACGGCGGAACGCCGATCACGCTCATCTGCGCCACGACATCGGCGCTGCGGCGCGGCGAATTGGTGATCAGAACGACAGGAATGCCGGCCGCCCTTGCCGCCGCCAGCGCGGCCGCGGCCGCCGGAAAATGCCACTCGCCATTGTGCACCACGCCCCAGACATCGCAAAGAATTGCCGAATAGGCTTTCGACACGTCTTCGAGCGAGCCGACGATTTCAGGCGAATCCGCCATGCCGTTTCCTTCAGTATGATCGTTGCGGGTGCGGCGGCCGACGGTTCGCCGCAGCCGGTTCGAATTATCCGAACCGGCCCATGCTGTCACCAGCTTTCGCCGCATCGGCACGAATTGCGGCGCAAGCCGCGGCCTTTGATTGGTTAGCGGTTGGTGAAGCGGCAACCAGGCAATCGAGCGGTTTCCCCAACCCGTCCTTCAGCGTTTTATGGAAAGCTGGCGTAGACCGGAGAATCCGCCGGCGGGGGCCGCTGCAAGACATGTTTGAAATCTGCCGTCAGTTCGGCCGCAACAGGCGCGGCAACTATGCTCTTGTGACGGTGGTGGCGATGGTGCCGCTGATGGGCGGCCTGGCGATCGCTGTCGACTACACGGAAATGAACCGTGAAAAGCAGATGGTGATGAACGCGCTCGACGCGGCCAACTTCGCCACGGCCCGCCGACTGACGGAAGGTGCGACCGACGACCAGTTGAGGGCGTATGCGCTCGACTTCTTCAATGCCAATCTGAACGATATCGACCCCGCCAGCACGACACTCAACGTCACCTTGCCCAGCAATACCACCGGCGGCGGCCTGCTCACCATGACCGCACAGCTCAACTACAAACCCTATTTTTATCCCGCCTTCGCCCAGCTCACCGGCAAGTCGGCGACCGATGCGAACCAGAGGCTCAGCTTCGACGTCATCTCGCAGGTGCGGCTGAAGAACACGCTGGAAGTTGCCCTGGTGCTCGACAATTCCGGATCGATGACCACGCTCGGCACGGGCTCGGGGCAAAAGCGCATCGATCTTCTCAAGACGGCTTCAAAGCAGCTCGTCGACACGCTGGCCCAGCAGGCGATCATGATCAAGCAGGTCGACAAGCCGGTGCAATTCGGCCTCGTGCCTTTTGGCGCCTCGGTCAATGTCGGCCCCGCGAACAGCAACGCGTCATGGATGGACACCGAAGGGCTTTCGCCGATCTCGAACGAGAATTTCGACTGGTCGACGCTGAACGCCGCCGACAAATACGCCCAGCAGGCTAACGGTATCTGGTACAAGCGTGGCACTGGCTGGGGAACCGCGGAAGGCCAGATGCTGACCCGGTTTTCGCTCTACCATGACATGCAGGTCGTGACGAACCACGAACGGGTCGTCAACAGCAAGCGCGTCGTTTGTGTCGAATACTATTCGAACAATACCTGCAAGCGCAGCTATGACGCGTATGATTATGTGGACACCTATGGTCCGTTCGCCAGTTGGCAGGGCTGCGTCGAGGCACGGCCCTATCCTTACAACGTCAACGACACCGCGCCATCGGGCGGTTCGGCAAACACCGGCATCGGCGTCGGCGATCCGGCGACGATGTTCGTGCCGATGTTCGCGCCGGACGAACCCGGCAACCACTGGAAGGTAACGCAAGACCCCAAGGAGGCGACACCCACGACCTATGGCGCCGTCAACAGCTGGTGGAACGACGATCCATCGAGCAGCAGCGGCCAATCCCAACTGCGCAACATGGCCAAGTATTTCCAGCCGCGGCCGATCGATGCGCCGGCACTGCCCGCCGGGAACGGGCCAAATTACAGCTGTACCACCAACCCGATCACGCCGCTGACCGATGTCAGCACCGCCGACGGGCTCACCTCGATCAAGGCGGCGATCGACCTGATGCAGCCCAGTGGCGGCACCAACGTTCCCGAGGGCATGGCCTGGGGCTGGCGGGTGGTCTCGAGCGGAGAGCCGTTCACCCAGGGGCGCCCGGAAACGGAAAGGGGCAACGACAAGGTGGTGATCGTGCTGACCGACGGTGCCAACACCTATTATACACCATCCTCGCTGGGCTATTCCGACCCCGCCAATTCGAAATCGACCTATGCGTCCTTCGGCTACCTCAACCCCGGTTACAACGGCACCTCGGTCGGGCGCCTGTTCATGGGCACATCGAGCGCCATCGGTCAGTTCGATTATTCGAATGGCAACTACACCAACGCACTCAACGAGCAGATGGCCACGCTCTGCAACAACGCCAAGGCGGCCAACATCATGGTGATGACGGTGGCGCTCGACCTGTCGACGACCAAGGCCAGCGACCAGCTGGCGATCGATGCGCTGAAATCCTGCTCGTCGAATTCACGCTTCCGCAAGGATGCAACGGATCCGAGCAAACCGGCAAAGCTGTTCTGGAACGCGACCGGCGCCAGCCTGGCAAACGATTTCAAGGAAATCGGCAACGAATTGTCGAACCTGCGGGTGGTCGGCTAACCCGAGACCGTCCCTCTGGCGCAACGCCTGGCGCCGCCAAGCCCTTGCAGACGCTCGTCGTGACAGGCACAGATTGGCCGCTCGCATGGTCTCTCATCCATCGCGGCGCGCTGGGGATCCAAGCAAATGCCCGACACCGCCAACCATCTCGCCTTCGCGCTGGTCTGCCTCGGCATGGTGCTGACGCCAGGCCCCAACATGATCTACCTGATCTCGCGCTCGCTGTCGCAAGGGCCGAAGGCCGGACTGATCTCGCTTGGCGGCGTCGCGGTCGGCTTCCTGTTCTACGTACTGTCGGCCGCCTTCGGCATCACCGCGCTGCTGATCGCGGTGCCCTATGCCTATGACGTGTTGCGCTTTGCCGGCGTGCTCTATCTCCTGTGGCTGGCCTGGCAGGCCGTGAAACCGGGCGGGCGCTCGCCCTTCCAGGTGCGCGACCTGCCGAAGGACCGACCGCGCAAGCTGTTCGCCATGGGTTTGATGACCAATCTGCTCAACCCCAAAGTGGCCGTCCTCTATCTGTCGCTGCTGCCGCAGTTCATCAGCATCGAGAAAGGCCATGTCCTGTCGCAACTCCTGGTGCTGGGGGCGACGCAGATATCGATCAGCCTCACCGTCAATGCCGTCATCGCGCTGACCGCCGGCTCGATCGCCACCTTCCTCGCCGGTCGGCCGTTGTGGCTGGTGATCCAGCGCTGGATGATGGGAAGCGTGCTGACGGCGCTGGCGCTTAAGATGGCGACCGACGCCCAGCGCTGAGTCGTCACATCGGCCGGCGTGGAGGCCTGATCTGGGCCGGCTCGACCACCTTGCGGTAGAGATGCCAGGTGGCGTGGCCGAGGATCGGCATGACGACGGCCAGTCCGGCAAACAGTGGGATCGATCCGACCACCAGAAGGGCCGCGACGATGAGGCCCCAGAGCGCCATCTGCAGCGGATTTGCCATGACCGCGCGCGCCGAGGTCTCTATGGCCGAAACGGCCCCGACATCGCGATCGAGCAAAAGCGGAAAGGCAACGACCGTGGTCGCCAGCACCACCACGGCGAAGACCAGGCCGGCGGCGTTGCCGAGAAGGATCAGCGTCCAGCCCTTGCCGGTCGTCAGCACGTCGCGCAGGAAGGCCCCGACCGAAGCCGGCGGCTCGCCGCCGAAAAGGCTGGTGTAGATCGACTGCGCCGTGAACAGCCACAACAGGAACAACGCGAACAGCATGATGCCGATGACCGCTATCGAAGGCAGCGCCGATGAATGGCGAACATCGAGCGCATGGCGCCAGTTGGTGTTCATGCCGAGCTCGCGCCGGCGGCTGATCTCGTAGAGTCCGATCGCGGCGAACGGGCCGACCAGGGCAAAGCCCGACATCAGGGGATAGACGAGCTGGATGGCGTTGGAACCCGACGTCCATTGCGTCAGGATCAGCCCGACGACCGGATAGATCAGGCACAGGAACACGTAATGCGAGGGCCTGGCCCAAAAATCCTCGGCGCCAAGCCTAAGCGCGTCCCAGAGGTCCGATGTGGAAATACGGCGAACCGCGGGTTGCACATGCATCCCGTACGCGTCCGCCATGACATGAAAGCCGGCCATAACCTTCCTCCCGTGTGTCGGGGCGGCCACCGCCTGGATGGCCGCCTTTAGCTGCCACTGAAAGAGCAAGCGTGACGATAGCAGATCTGGCGGCAATTGTCGCTACGTCAATGGCGGTAATCAGTCCGACTATCGCCTCCGGCCGGCGGTAGCAGAGCGTTGGTTTGGCGAACCATGATCTTCATTTTAGAAGTTATGCATTTTAGCGATTGCTTAAATTACTCGGAGAGACCCCGTGCCGTATTGGTCGAGCCTACAACATGGCGAGGGGCAATGTTCACGTTGAAGGACTTCTGGCCTTCGGAGCGCGGCAATTTTGCCGTGGCGACCGCCATAGCGATGCTGCCGATCATGGTTGTCGTGGCCGGCACCATGGACGTGACGGGCACGAGCGACGACGCGGCGCAATTGCAGAACTCGCTGGACGCGGCTGGGCTTGCCGTCGGCACACAGTACCTCCCCAGCATGACCGCGGGTGATGTGCAGGCGCTTGGGCTGACATTCTTCGCGGCCAATCTGAGCGTCGCCGACCAGCAGGAATATTCAGACAGCGTCGCCGCGTTTTCGGCAAGCGCCAGCGGCGACCCGAGCGCCTATTACATCTCGCTTGCGTCCAGCATCAACCGTCCGAGCTTCATCAACGGCGCGGCCCCTTGGCCGGCTCACCGCTCGGCCACGGTCAAGATGAACCCCGGTGCGCAGGCCTGTGTGCTGGCGCTCGATCCGCATGCGTCGGCCGCCATAAGCCTGCAGGGCTCGACCAGTGTCTCCATGAGCAACTGCGTGATCGCGGCGAACTCGGACGATTCCAGTGCCGTCAGCAGAGGCGGTTCCGCGCAGGTCTCGGCCGGCTGCGTCTCGACCGTCGGCGGCACTTCCGGGATTTCGCCGCCCAGCGCCAATCTCGCCTGCGGAACTCCGCTCGAACACCAATATGCGTCTTTCGATCCCCTGGCGGACGTTGTCCCTCCCGCCTACTCGTTGTGCCTGCCGGTCCCGAACGGCAAAACCTACACGCTGTCGCCCGGAACCTATTGCGACAAGACGTTGTCGGGAAACATCACGCTCAATCCGGGCGTCTACATCATGCGCGGCGTGACCATAAAACCGGGCGGCAACGGCAGCCTGACCGGTCAAGGCGTGACCATATTCCTGATGGAGGGTGCGCAGATCATCATAAATGCCAATGAAAAGGTGAACCTTTCCCCGCCCACAAGTGGCCCCTATGCGGGCATCACCATTTTCGAGAACCATGGCAATACATCAGCCTTGACGCTGAACGGCGGCGCGAATTCCGTGATCAGCGGGTTCGTCTATGCGCCTGACGCTGCCGTCACCTTTGCCGGCAACTCGGATATGAGCGGTCAGGGCGACTGTTTGAGGCTTGTTGGCCTGACGGTGCAAATGACAGGAAACTCGTCCATCAAAACCGACTGCTCGGCCGTGTTTGGAGATCGCGAAATGTATGCCGGCCGCTACATCACGCTTGTGAAATAGCGGCTAACCGCCATTTCGATCTCGGATTTTCACCGCCCTGCCCGGCAAAAGCCATGATCGCGGCTATCTCAGGCAGGCATGACCACTTCAAGACTCGAAAGCGACCAGATCGCGAAGCTGAACAGGCGCACGTGGCTCAAGGTAGCCGGCCTCGCGGCTCTCGCCACACTCGCCGCCTGCGGCACCATTTCGCTGCCGACCGGGCAAGGTGCTGGTGTATCGTCCTCCGCCACAGCCACTTTGGCCGACTTGCGTGCCACGGCCGGGCGCGGCCCGCTGACACCCGACGCGCAACTCGAGCAGGCCGCTTTGCAACAGGCCGGCTACATGGCCTCGCGCGAGCGCATGAGCCACACCACCGGCTGGGGCAAGGATTTCGCCTCGCGCATGAAGGACAATGGCGTACGAGGTGCGGCGGCCGAGAACATCGCCGAAGGCCGTTTCGATCAGCAGAAGCTGTTCGACATCTGGATGCATTCGCAGGGCCACCGGCGCAACATACTCGACCCGGACTTCAGCCGCTTCGGCCTCGCCTATGTGCGCGACGGCCGCGACCCGAACCTGCGCTATTGGGCCCTGGTGCTCGGGAAATAGGATCCCAACCTATTTCGTCGTCGCCTTGAATTTCGCCATCAGGTAGGGGCCGGAGCGCACGGGACCATATTTCGGCGCTTCGCCGTCGGCAAGGCAGGCATCCAGCACCTTGATCTCGGCATCCCAGTTCGGCTGGTGGAAGAAGGCCAAGGACTGGCGCCGATCCCGCCCGCCCGCTTCTGGATTGACGACACGGTGCACGGTGGACACCCAGCGGTCATTGGTCCAGCGCGCCATCAGGTCGCCGATATTGATGACAAAGGCGCCCGGGATAGGCGGCACTTCGGTCCATTCTCCGTCCGGGGTGATGATTTGAAGTCCCCGCGACCCGGCCTGCGGCAGCAAGATAGTCAGGCTGCCATAGTCGGTGTGAGCGCCGGCACGGATCTGTCCGGGCTTCGGCGCGGCATGCTGCTCGGGATAGTTCAGTGCCCTCAGCGCGCTGATCGGCGCATCGAGATAGCTGTCGAAATAGGTCTCGGGCAGGCCAAGCGCGGTGGCGAAGACGCGCATGATGCGCAGCGCCAAATCCTCCAGGGCGGCATAATAGGCTTTCCAGGCGTCGACGAACCCGTCCGGCGCTTCAGGCCAGATCGTCTCGGCATAGCAAAAGGCGAGCGCCTCGGGATCGGACATGCCCGGTGGCACGCCGAGCGGGCCGCCATTGAAGCTCTCCTTGAGGTCCGGCGGCGTGTCGACATTGCGGGATTTGGCCAGCGCTTCGAGTTCTGGGCCGAGGTAGCCGTAAGGATAGCCCTTGTAGGGCGCCTTGGACCGCTGCTTCTGTTCCGGCGGCAGGTCGAAGAAGGCGCGTGCCTTCGACCAGGCGGCATCGATCACCGCTTGCGAAATACCATGGTTCTTGATCGCCAGGAAGCCGGTGCCGCGGCAGATGCGGTCGACCTCGGTGCCCAGCGCCGCCTTCTCCGTGGCGCTCGCTTTCTCGAATTGGCCGAGATCGAAGACCGGAAATGTCGCGTTCTGCATCGTCCTGGCACTCGTTCGTCAACTGACGAAACGATGCCGGCTCGCCCGGCAACCGGCTAGGACCACCCGATGCGGCGGTATGGTCCATATCCGGCACAGGCGATCTGCCTGCGTCGGCCTAATCCATATGCGCTGCAGGCGCCCCGCCGGCCGGCGCCGTTTTCGGCTTGCGCAGCAGGAAGACAAACGGGATGGCGGCCAGCGTCATCATCATCAGTATTTTGAAGTCGTTGACGTAGGAGATCATCATCGCCTGGACATTGACCATGCGGTCGACCTGCGACAGTGCCGTCGGATCGCCGCCAGCGGCCGCTGGCGAGACCGCCCACAGATTGGGATTGAACGGGTTGATGAAGGTGGAAAGCTCGGCGTGGTTGATCTGCGTGTTGCGCACCAGAAGCACCGTCACGACAGATACGCCGATCGACGAGCCAAGGTTACGCACCAGGCTGAACAACGAGGTTGCATCGGTGCGGTAGCGGGCGTCGAGCGTGGCGAAGGCAACAGTCGACAGCGGCACGAACACCATGCCCATGCCCAGCCCCTGGATCACGCCAGAGCTGAGGATCAGCCAATTGTCCATCTGCGGCGAAAAGCTGGCCATGGTGTAGAGCGACTGCGCGGTCAGGAGAAAGCCGAAGACGACGAGAATTCTGGCGTCGATCCTGCTCATGAGCCGCCCGACGACGAGCATCGAAATCATCGTGCCGACGCCGCGCGGCCCGATGACGATGCCGATGGTGACGGTGGGGTAGCCGAAGATGGTCGACAGCATCGGCGGCAGCAGCGACATGGAGGCCAGGATCAGCACGCCCATGACGAAAATGAACGCCAGCCCGGTGACGAAGTTTCGGTCGAGGAAAATCTTCGGATCGATGAAAGGATGCTCCGATGTCACCGTGTGAATGATGAACACCCAGAAGCCGGTGATCGAAAGGCCAAGTTCGATCCAGATCTCGACCGAGGAAAACCAGTCGACCTCACCGCCGCGATCGAGCATCAGCTGCAGGGCGCCGACGCCGAGCGATATCATGGCAAAGCCGAAGAAATCGAAGCTTCGCACCCGCCGGGCAACGGCCGGCAGATAGGCGACCATGCCAAGCAAGGCGACGATGCCGACCGGCAGGTTGATGAAGAACACCCAGCGCCAGTTGAAATTCTCGGTCAGCCAACCGCCAAGCGTCGGGCCGAGGATCGGTCCCAGCATGATGCCGGCGCCCCATATGGCCATGGCCTGGCCATGGCGTTCCTTGGGATTGATGTCGAGCAGGAAGGTCTGCGACAGCGGCACGATCGCGGCGCCGAACACGCCTTGCATCAGCCGGAAAAACACGATGCTTTCCAGGCTCCACGCCAGGCCGCACAACATCGAGAAGATGGTGAAGCCGACCACCGCCATCAGGAACAGTTCCTTGCGGCCGAAACGGTCGGCGAGCCAGCCGGTGACAGGCGTCATGATGGCGGCGGCGACGATGTAGGAGGTCAGCACCCAGTTGATGTTGTCGGGCGAGGCGCCGAGATCGCCAGTCATGGTTGGCAACGCGACGTTGGCGATGGTGGTGTCGAGCGCCTGCATCACCGTCGCCAGCATGAGCGCGACCGTGATCAGGCCACGATGCGGCACTTCTTTGAAGGGTTCGGACGTACTCATGGCGTAGAACTTCCAGAAAACAACAGAAACGTGTAGAACGGGTTTCCGGGCGGCTATGCCTTCCGTCGAGAGACCTTCGTCGCGGTGGGACGCGATTATCGATGTGGGGGTTACATCGACTGAAAGTCTCTGATGAGCGGATGCCTGCCGCCCGGAAACCTGAGGACCGACGGGTCCGTGCCGAAGATTTCAGATTTTGGACAGCTGCCACGCGGCGCGGCCCAAATGCTGATTTTCGCCACCCCTCCCATCAGACCAATCCTGCAACTCGTTTCCAACCCGCCTGGTCCCCGCGGGCTTCCCTTGACTTACCGCGCGGGCTCGCCAGCCGTGGCGTGGCCGAAGATCGACGGCCAGCCGCGGGCCACGCCCGTATCGACGGTAACCGAAGCACTCATACCGGTACGCAGCGCCATCTTGGCGTCGGGATCGGTCAGTTCCAGACGCACCGGGATGCGTTGGGTAACCTTGACCCAGTTGCCGGTGGCGTTCTGGGCGGGCAGCAGCGAGAAGTCGGCGCCGGTGCCGGCACCGATAGCCTTGACCGTCGCTTCGAATGTCCTGCCCGGATAGGTATCGACCACGATCTCCGCCTTCTGGCCCGGCTGCATGTTGGTGAGCTGGGTTTCCTTGAAATTGGCGTCGATCCAGGTGTCGCCGGTCTCGACCAGCGCGAACAACGGTGTGCCGGAGCCGACATACTGGCCGACCTTGAAGGACGCGGCCTGATAGACGACACCATCGGCGGGCGCCTTCACCGTGGTCTGTGCCAGGTCGTAGGCTGCCTTGTCGCGCGCGGCGAGCGCCGACATCACGGTCGGGTGCCTGTCGGTTTCAATATCGGGATTGCCGCCGAGTGCCGCCTTGGCGCTGATGATGCCCTGTTCCGCAACAGCCAGTTGCTGCCTGGCCTTGTCGAGATCGTTCTTGGCCTGATCCAGCGACGACTTGGCGTTGATGCCCTTCTGGGCAAGATCGGCGGCGCGATCGAATTGCGACTGGGCATAATCGACCTCGCTGGCATCGGACTTCCGCTGCGACAGCGCCTGGCTATAGGCAGCACGCAACTGCTCGACATTGAGGCGGGCGGTGGCGACCGCGGCGTCGGCCTGGGCGAGCGCGATCCGGTAGGGCTCGGGGTCGATAGCGAACAGGAGATCGCCCTGCTTGACCGTCTGGTTGTCCGATATGGCGACCTGGACAATGCGGCCGGCCGTATCGGAGGCAATCGACACCTTGGCCTGCTGCAGATTGGCGTTCTCGGTCTCCTGGTAGCGACCGCCCGTGACCCAGACATAGCCGCCGCCGATGATCAATGCCGCCGGCAAGGCAACCATCAGCAACAGGCGGCCGATGCGGCGCTTCTTCTTCGGCGCCGGGACCGGCTGCACGGGGGGAGCTACCGCGACCGGGGCGACCGCCGGCTGGGCCGGCGCTTCCATCTCGACCTTGGGAGCGTTTTCTTCCACCTTGGCTACCGCGTTCATGCTGCCGCACCTTCCGCACTCTTGATCTTTTCAAGCGACGAAGCTTCTCCGTCCGTCAGATTCCGGACGATTACATCCAGCGCCCGGATCAGGACGCGCCGGTCTTCCGGCGAAACGCCGCTGAGCGATTCCTCATAGACTTCGCCAGCAAGGCTCTTGACGTCCGCATAGGCCGCGTTCGCCTTCTCGGTCGGGAAGATCATGCGCACGCGCCGGTCGGTCGCGTCGGAACGGCGTTCGATCCAGCCGCCCTCTTCCATCCGGTCGACCAGGCGCGAGACGCTGATCGGCTCGATTTCGAGCAGTTCGGCGAGCCGCGCCTGCGGAACGCCCGCCTCCTTGGCGACGCGCACCAGAAGCCGCCATTGCGCCGAAGACAGGCCGAGCCCGCTGGCGCGCGCTTCAAAGCGCTTGCGCATCAGGCGCTGCACGTCGTGGATCAAAAATCCCAATCTGTCGATGCCATCTGAAACCATGAGCGATATATATAATAAGCGTGCTTACTATTCAAGATACCATAGCGCGATGAAAGCCGGCAAAAATCCGCAGGACAGGCGCGCAACGCTATCCTGGTTAGCGGCAGGTGAACGTCGTGCCCACCCGAAACCCCGCTTGCAGCGGCACAAGGAGCCGCTTCAAAGGCGGTTTCGAACGACCATGGTGACGACGAAGAATGCGCCGAGCGAGCTGGTGATGATGCCGATCGGCAGTTCCTGCGGCGGCAGCAGGGTCCGCGCCAGAAGATCGCCTGCCAGCAAGAGCACCGCCCCGAACAGCGCGCAGCTAGCGATCAGGCGAAGATGCAAGGGACCGGCCAGCGGCCGCGCCAGATGCGGGATCATCAGGCCGACAAAGCCGATGACGCCGGCGACCGAGACGAGGATTGCCGTGGAGAAGGCGGCGACGAGAAATGTCGCCCTGCGCATGCGCGCCACCGGCACGCCAAGACTTTCGGCCGCACTTTCACCGGCGAGGAATGCATCCAGCCTACGGTGGTTCCACAGCCCGTAGGCCGCGATCGTGCCCGCGCCCACCGCCCCCAACCAGACATTGTCCCAGCGCGCCAGGCCGAGCCCGCCCATCGTCCAGAACAGCACCGAATGGGCCGCGCGCTGGTCGCCGGCAAAGACCAGATAATTGGTCAGGGCGGTGAACATGAAGGAGACGGCAAGGCCGGCGAGGATCAGCCGTTCCGGGCCCTGCCCCCTGACCCGCGCGACCAGCAAAAGCACGATGCATGCGGCCAGTATGCCCCCGGTAAAGGCGGCGACCGGCAGGGTCCAGATACCGAAACTGTCACCGAAGACGGTGATGACGGAAACCGCGCCGGCGGCGGCCCCCGAAGACAGGCCGAACAGGAAGGGATCGGCAAGATCGTTGCGGGTCACCGTCTGCAGCAAGGCGCCGACAATGCCCAGTCCGCCGCCGACACAGATCGCCAGGATCGTCCGCGGCAGCCGCAGATCGACGACGATCTTGCCGACCGGGCCCGATATTCGCGGCTCGTCCAACCCGATGGCACGGCCAAGCGCGGCGATGACATCGCCCAGAGGTATCAGCGTCGAGCCGTAGGCGATCGACAGCACCGCGAGAGCGACGAGCGCCACCGTGCCCACCGCCATGGCCAGCGTGAAGGCGCTGTGCCCTGAAAGCGCGACCGGTTTTTGCTCTCGGGCAAGATGCATCAGAACGCTTCCGGATGCATCGCCCTGGCGATCTTGCCGATGGCTTCGATGTTCGCTGGTCCCGGCGTCAGCTCGGCATAACGAAGGGCGACGAAACGCTCGTTCTTGACCGCGTCCGTCTCTTTCATTGCCGGGTGCGCCTTCAGGAAATCGAGCAGTTTCCTGTAGCCGCCGCCGTCCTGATAATCGAGCAGGATGAGGAATTGCGGATTGCGCGCCGCCACCGTCTCCCAGTCCGTGTTGCCCCAACTGGTTTCCATGTCGGCCATGATGTTGTCGCCGCCGGCGGCCGATATCATGGCGCTGGGGATGGCGAATTTTCCGGCTGTGAACGGCTTGTCCTCGCCGGAATCGTAGAGGAACACGCGTGTTCCCTTGCGATCACCAACCTTGGCGGTGATATCGGCGAGCTGCGCTCTCCAGCCGGCGACGAGCTTGTCCGCTTCCGGCTCCTTGCCGAAAATCTTGCCCAGCTTTTCGACGTCGCCATAAAGCAGGTCCATGGAGGCGGCCGGGCGGCTCTTGTCGAGATGGACGCAGCTTTCGGTCAGCACCAGCGTCTTGATGCCATGCGGTGCGAGCGTGTCGGGGGTCACGTCGCCGCCGGGCTTCATACCGTAGTACCAGCCGGCGAAGAAGAAATCGGGCTCGACCGCGACGAGATTCTCCAGCGTTGGATATTTCGGCGCCAGTTCTGGGATGGAACCCTGTTCTGCCTTGAATTCGGGGCCGACCTTGTACCATCCGGTGATTCCCGTCAGGCCGACGATCGAGGGCTGCAGTTTCAGCGCGAAGGCCATCTCGGCCATGTTGAGATCATGGATGACCGCACGCTTCGGTGGAGCGTCGAAAGTCAGCGGGTTGCCGCAGCTGTCGACGGTGACGGGGAAGGCGAAGGCCGTCGAGGCGAGCAGCGAGAGGACGAGCGAGATGGCAAGGCGTTTCACGGATTTGCTCCTTGGTTGAACCGTATCGGATGATGAGAGGGCGATCAGGATGGCGGCGCGGCGCGGTTCGGGAGCTCGAACACCGTCAGCTCGCGATCCTCGGTGGGATGGCGCAGGCGGAACACGTCGACGCCGAAAATCTCGCGGATCAGCTGCTGGGTCAGCGCCTCGTGCGGCGGCGCCAGAGCCTGCAGCCGCGCCTCATTCATCACCGCGACCTTGGTGGCAAAGGGCGCCACCAGCGTCAGATCGTGCAGCACGGCGATCACCGTCATGCCCAAGCCGGCCACCAGTTCGAGCAGTTGCGCGCGAGCGCGCGGGTCGAGGTGGTTGGTCGGTTCGTCGAGAAACAGGATCTTGGGCACCTGCGCGATGGCTCGGGCAAGCTGGGCGCGCTGGCGTTCGCCACCCGACAGCGAGCCGATGGTGCGGCCGAGCAGCGGCAACAGGCCCGTCCGGCGCAGCGCGTCCACGACAATGTCGCGCTCCTCGCCCCGGCGCCCCAGGCCGGCATGCGGGACGCGGCCGAGCTCGACATAGTCGATCACCGCCAGACGCGGATCCGGCTGGTCGGTCTGGCCGACGACGGCGATATGCAGGGCCCGCTCGGCCGGCGAAATCCTGTCCAGGCGTCGCCCGCCAAGCCTCACCTCGCCCGAACTTGGCCTTAGCATGCCGGACAACATGCGCAGCAGCGTGGTCTTGCCGGCGCCGTTGGGACCAATGATGGCGAGGCGGTCGCCTGATGTCACCGACAGGCTGACGGCATCGACCAGAGTCCGGCCATTCGCCGTCGCGCTCAGGTCGCGCGCATCGAGAAGCGGCGTTGTCATCGATTGCCATCCGCCGGCTTGCCCGGTGCCGGGATGCGGGCCAGCGTCTTGCCGGCCAGGCGCGGCGGACGTTGTCCGGAATTGCACCAGCCGTCGGCAAGCGAAGCGTAGAGCCTGGCAAACCGCACGAGATCGCCAGCGTCGGCCTCTGCATCGATCGAGCCGAAGAGATAGGCGGCTTTGCCCGGCGCCTGGAAGGCCACTGCCAGGGGGCGCGCGCATCCCGCCATGCAAGCCACGCCCTCGACCGTGAAATCACGCATCAGGTCAGGCTGGGCCGAGAGACGGGAGCGCAATTCGGCGCACAGAGCTTCGCCAGACCTGACGCCGGTCGGCACGTCGCGGCAAAGCGTGCACACGATGATCTGGTGCCTTTGGGTGCGGTGAATACGATCGATTGCGCCGTACAACGTCCCGTCACTTTCACAACTGGCGACGGAAGGATGTTGGTCGACCGGCCGACAAGACCGATGTCCACGTTTCCTCCCGGCACACCCCGTCCGGTCAACTCGGTGATGGCAGGTCTCCTGGCTCACGGGTCTCCGCGCAATCCTGCCTTCCCAGCCTTGCCGGCCAGTGGCGTTCCGGATCTTGCTCGCCGCTTACAGTTGCGGGGGCAGCCGCGGCCTCGACCCAAATCGGATCCCACCGCGTTCCCTTTTCACCCCTCGCCTTTCGGCTCGGGGACCATCACGAGTCGCAGCCTAGGCCGCGAGCGGCGCCGAGGCAAGACGATCATTATGTTCTGTTATAACAATACATGCACTCAGTCAATCGCTGCCGACACGGCCATCACCGTGCTGTTCGACGGTACCTTGCCGACACGGCCATCCGAGCCGATCACAGCAGGCACCCAATGAGAACGCGCGACCGCTTGCCCATTTGCGCCATGCGCAATTTCGATCAAACTGGGCGGGCTGCGAGGCGCCAGGATGCGGATGCCAAATGCGAGGAGCACATGAACCCGACCGAGAAAGCGCTATGGTTTGTCGAAAGCCATCTGCCTGACGTCGTTACGCTCGACGACGTCGCGCAAAGCAGTGGCGTGTCGCGCTTTCATGTGACGCGCGCCTTCGGCGCCGCCACCGGTCGCTCCGTCATGGGCTACATGCGCTCGCGCCGGCTGACCGAGGCGGCGCGCAAGCTGGCTGGCGGAGCGCCCGACATTCTCAGCATCGCGCTCGAAGCCAGCTACAACTCGCATGAGGCTTTCACCCGTGCCTTCCGCGACCAGTTCGGCACCACGCCGGAACTGGTGCGCGCGCAAGGCTCGACCAAGTCCCTCGACCTCGTGGAGCCTATCCTGATGGACAGTTCACTTCTCACCACACTCCAGCCGCCGCGCTTCGAGACCAGCCGGCCCTTCCTCGTCGCCGGGCTCGGCGAGCGCTACAGCTGCGAATCCAGTGCCGGGATTCCGATGCAGTGGCAGCGCTTCGCTCCATACATCGGTAACATACAAGGCGAGATTTCAGGCGTTTTCTACGGCGTCTGCCTCAATGGCGACGATGCCGGCAATTTCGACTATGTCGTCGGCGTCGAGGTGCGCGACTTCGCGGATCTGCCGAAGGAATTCTACCGGGTGCGGGTGCCGGCACAGAAATATGCCGTGTTCACGCATCGCGAGCACATCTCGACCATCCGGCGTACGATCAACACGATCTGGAACAGCTGGCTGCCCGCCTCAGGCCATGAAATCGCCGACGCGCCGGAATTCGAGCGCTATGGCCCTGAATTCGACGCCCGCACCGGCAATGGTGGGCTGGAGATCTGGGTGCCGGTCAAATCATAGGGGCTGGATGCCGAATGGGCCACGCCCCGGCAGCAGCCGAGGCGCGGCCCGCCGGCTCGCCTATTCCACGGTGAGCGCGACCTCATAGAGGCCGGGATGGGCCTGCCCCAGAGCCTGGTTGCGATCGAGGAAACCGCTCGTCCGCAGATGCTCGAAGACGCGCCGCATGGCCGCCTGATCCCGCGCCTGCGCATAGTTGACGACGCGTGTGCCGTCGAGTTCCCTGTGCAGGCTGGCCGACATCCAGCCGGGAATGCCACGACAACTCATTGCCGCCTCCCGCAAAAGGTCGATCAGCGCCTGCTGTCCGCCCTCGGGCACGGTGAAGACGTTGATCTGGGTGATGACGCCGGTGTCGGCGCGAATGATGGGCATTGTCTCTTCTCCTTCGTTGGCGCCTGGCACACGAAGGAACGCCGATCGGCGGGACCCCGAACGCCAAGCCCGGCGTCAAAGCACGCCGTGGCTTGCCGTGGGTTCCCATTCTGGATGGGAACGGAGCTTCCATCTGACGGAAGGGAGCGGGCTTACCGTTTGCCGCTCCAGGGTCCTTTTCGACCCGTATTCGATACCATTGGCGCAAACCGCCAGCAACCGGGCATTGCCGGACAGCTCGCTAGAGATCGAGATCCCAGTTCTGGCCAACCAGATCCTTGCCGAAGGAATGGTGGGGTTCTTCCTCGGTCAGCCTGAAACCCGCTGCCTGGTAGATGTGCCGGGCGGCGGTCAGAATGTCGTTGGTCCATAAGGTCAGCGTCTTGTAACCCCTGGCGCGGGCAAAGCCGATGCATTCCTCGACCAGGCGCTTGCCGATGCCGAGGCCCCGCGCCGAAGGTTCGACATAAAGGAGCCGCAGCTTGGCCACCTGGTCGGACTTGCGCACGACGAAGACCGAGCCGACGACCTCGCCTTCCCGTTCGGCGATCCAGCCGCGCTCCCATTTCGGATCGTAGGATTTTACGAAATTGGCCAGGATTTCGGCGACCAGCGCTTCATAGGTTTCGTCCCAGCCATAGTCCTGGGCGTAGAGCATCCCTTGCCGGCGGGTGATCCAGCCGATGTCGCCGACCTGCGGCGGCCGCAGCAGGTAAGGGATTTTCGGCTCGGCACCGTCATCCAGCAGTCGCTGTACCGTGCGCATGGACTTGACCAGCCGGTCTTGCTCCGAGGCAGGCAGCCGATCGAGCAGCGCCGCGACCTGGTCGTGCGAATCCTTGTTCAGCGGCGCGAAGGCGTTCCTGCCCGCCGGCGTCAGCGCGATCGTCGACTGCCGCGCGTCCGAAGCAAGGGTGGCCCTGGAGATGAGGTGAAGGCGCTCGAACTTCTTCAGCAAACGGCTGACATAACCGGCATCGAGGCCGAGATCGCGCCCGAGGTCGGTCGCGGTCAGTCCGTCACGATGCGCCAGCTCGTACAGCACCCGCGCCTCGGTCAACGAGAAGGCGCTCTTCAGCAGCCCTTCGTCGAGCAGCCCGATCTGACGCGTGTAGAACCGGTTGAAGGCCCGAACCGCATCGATCCGATCCTTGTTGGGCGCAGCGTTGTCGGGCTGATGGTGAATGGTCATGGACATCTCCTGTCCAAACACGATCGCCCATTTAGTTGACGCAGTCAACTATTAGAGACGGTCTGCCCCATCACATCATCGGCAATACCGGCCAGCGATCCACGATCTTGCCACGGGAAAGAACCGCGATCGGCCCGAACTGCTGCAGCACGGCCTCGCTCTGCGTCGGCCGCAGGAAAGCGTAGTCGTCGGGCTTTGCGGTCGAGTCGGTTGGCAGGCCCATGAATTGCTGGTTGGAGGACAGGCCGAGCAGGCCGTTCGTCTTCATGCCCTCGGGAAACACCGGCTCGGCCATCCATTTGCCGCCATAGAGGTAGCAGCCCTTGCGGGGAAACCGGCCGAGCGCCTGCAGCAGGCGCGAGACCGCCGGTGGGCCGGGCAGCATCGGCTCGACCACTTTCAGGATCGGCGTCGCGATGAAGGCGGCCGGCTGAAAGCCATCGAGGCCTGGCGTGTCGAAATCGCCAGGCAGCACGAAGGCAGAGCCCATCGACACTTCATTGGCGGTACCGCCATGATGAAGCAGCGCGGTCTTGCTGCCGCCAATGTTGAGAATGCTTCGCTGGTCGGCGCCGAGGCGCGCCACGAAAGCCGCAACTCGTTCCGAGGCTTGCACCAACGCCTTGGCCGGCCCGCCGAACAGGCCCGGTATGTGCGGCGCATGCGCCTCATAGGCCATGACGCCTTCGCAGCGCAGCCCTTTGTGGGTCGGCAGCAATTTCAAAGCCCGCGACAAGGCCTCCGGTTCGGCGAAGCCGCCACGATGCAACCCGACATCGATTTCGAAAGCGATGCGCAGCTCGACACCGAGTTCGTCGGCGAGCGCGCCATACTCCGCCAGCCTCTCCTGGGTATCGATCAGCCAGCAGACGCGCGACCAGGCCGTATCGCCCCTCGAAAGCACCGCCCTTGCCGCGCCTACCGGCATCGGCTTGCCATAAAGGAGATCGGCGTGCGAAAACGCCGTCAATACCGCCTCGCTGATCGGCGGATGGAAGGTCATGAAACGGTGGGTTCCAAGCGTCTTGCCGATATGGGCAAGCAGCGGCAGGCAAGCGAGCGACTTGTCGACCAGCCGCACGGCGAGGCCGGGATCGAGCCTCTCCCTGACCAGGGCGATGTTGTTGTCCAGCCGGTCACGGTCGAGCAGCAGGCAAGGCTGGAAAATGCCCGCCTCTCTCAGCGCATCCGAAAGCGTCGCGAAGTAAACCTTCATTGATCGATGCCAAACAGCTCGGCCATGTAGGGCGAGACGAAACGGTTTTGCGGATCGATGTCGCGGCGCACCGCCATGGCATCGTCCCAGCGCGGATAGAGCTTTTTCAGGTCGGCCGCCTTTAGGCTGTGCATCTTGCCCCAATGCGGCCTGCCGCCATATCGGCGGAAGATCGGTTCGGCCGCGCGCATGAACGGCAGCGGATCGCTCGCCGCGTCATGGTGGATCGCGATGGAACAGGTGAGCCTTTTGTGAAAGGGCGAGAGCCAGAATTCGTCCGGTGCCACCGACCGCACTTCCATCGGGAAATAGACCTCTGGAAAATGCTTCTCGGTCAGGTCGATGATCTCGGCCAGCGCCTTCGGCCCCTCCTCGAAGGGAAGGTGATATTCCATCTCGTTGAACCGGGTCTGCCGGTCGCTGGCATAGACGTTGAGCCAGTCCTGCACATAGTCCTCGGCCGGCACCTTGGCGACCGCGCCCAGGATCAGCCGGCGGCGCAGCGACGGCAGCCAGGCAAGCCCGGTGCGCAGGCGGCGCAGTGTGCGCAAGGAGCCCTCGTCATCGTCGGTCGGGCGCGTCGTCGTCGCTTCGGTGCTAAAGTCGCTGGCGATGAACTGCGCGTAACCGGAAAACGGAATGTAGTAGAATTCGGCCGAGCGATGGGCGGCCATCATCGTTTCGAAATCGCGCAGCATGTCGGCGATCGGCAGCACCCATTTGCGGCGGCGCAACCGGTAGGTCGCGATGTTGTTCAGCGTCACGTCGCTGAGCACACCGAAGGCGCCGAGCGCGACGCCGATGGCATGGATCGTCTCCTGGTCCCCGTCCCGCTTGAATTCACGGACCTTGCCCAGCCCGTCGACGATCTGCACCGTGTCCAGTTGCGTGTGATAGGCACCGAGCGTCGGCCCAGAGCCATGTGTGGCCGTGCCCAGCGCGCCGCCTATCGCCTGACGGTCGATGTCGCCCATATTGGGCAGGCCCTGGCCGATGCCTTGCAGGATGTGCATGAGCAAACCAAGCCGCGTCCCTGCCCGCACGCGTGCCTGATTTTCTTTCGCGTTATGCGAGACCAGGCCTTCGAGCTTCTCCAGCGACAGGATCGTGCCTTGCGACTTGACCAGCGGCGTGAAGGAGTGACCTGCGCCGACGACGCGGACCGGAGCGGGCGCGGTGCGGATGAGATCGCCCAGTTCGCCGGCATCGGCGGGGCTCGCCATCAGCCGTGGCTCCGCGGTGACAAAGCCCGACCAGTTGCTCCAGCTGTTCGACATGGCCGCTCACGCAACCGCGCGGCGACGCCGCGCCACGAGGACAAACAGACCGAGCAGCGCCACGCTGGCGACGGCGCTCGCGGCGGCGAATTCGGGAACCGGGCGAAAATCCTTGCCGTCGATGAGCAGCGACGCCGCGACCGGCCCGATCGCCAGGCCGAAAAGCTGGGCGGCAGGGACAAGCAGCACGGCGGTGCGCGTCTCATCGGCGGTGATCGCCAGCCGGATCTGGTAGGGCACGATGAACAGCAGGATAAAACCCATGACCAGGGCGGCGACCCAGAATGTCGTGAGGCCAGGTCCGCTGGCAAGCACGAGCGAGGCGGCAAGCGCGACGATGCCGATCGCCGCGATGGCAAGGCGATAGTCGATGCGCGCCTCGAACACGGTCGCCGTCATCGCGCCCAGCACCTGCACCGCAAGGCTGGCCGAGACGATCAGCCCGACGGTGCGGCCATCGATGCCGAACTGGGCGCCGAGCGGCTCCAGAAACGCCCATACCGCACCGAAGAACATGAAGTAGCAGAAGACGCACAACAGCGCGGTGATCGAAGGAACGGTCAGCACATTGGCGAGGTTCTCGTCCTTCGGCAGGTCGGCATAGTCGGAGGGGACAGCGAAGGCGACCACCAGCGACGCGACACAGACGGCGGCAAGAACGAGGAAGCCACCGGCCGACCCGGCGGCAGGGATGACATAAAGGGCCAGCAGCAGGGCCAGAGCGCATTGCGCCAAGGTCTGCATGGTGACGAAAAAGCCGCCGATGCGTTCGGCGCGCCGCGAGCGGGCAATCAGTTCGGTGGCGACGGCGACGAGGCCGCCTTCGGCAAGACCGGCCAGGGCGCGTGCCGCCATCAACGTGTTGGCGCCGGCGGCATAGGCCGTCCACACATTGGCCAGCGCCAGGAGCAGCAGGAGGATCGCACTCTTCCAGCGCATGTTGTGCGCCGAGAGCAGCATCGCCACGATCGCCGAACCGATCGCGATGGCGATCATCTCGGCGGTGGCGACCAATGCCAGTTCGTCACCGCTGACATGGCCCTCGGTATAGAGGGCGCCGAGCAGGACAGGCTGCAGACCAAGAATGAGCAGGCCGACCGACCCGATCCACAAGGCCGAAGCGAGTTGCGCGCCGGTCGGGTTACCGACCAGCCAATCGCCATCGCCCTGAACACCGGTGCTTGTCGAAGTCAAAGGCGCCTCCCAACGTCCTTGCCGCGCGGCGGAAAAGCTGACAATCTGTCAGCATTTCAGAAACTGATACTTGATCATATTTTTTGTCAACCGGAATTTGGGAACTCGTGCGAAAGATCGGTGCATGACGCAAGCAAATCGGACGGCCACCGAACCCAGGCGTCGACCCAAGCAGGAGCGCAGCCGCGAGCGCATCGACGCCATCCTGTCGACCACCATGCGGCTGATCGGCGAGAAGGGCATCGACGCCGTCACCATGAAGGAGGTCGGGGCGCTGGCGGGCGGGCCGATCGCCACCGTCTACCACTACTTCCCCAACAAGTCGGCGATCCTGGCGATGCTCTACGAGCGGTTTTCAGAGGTCAGCCGCGCGCGCTTCGGCGCGATCATCGCCGAAATCCAGGAGCCGGGCGACGTGACCGCTGCCGCGGACCGCCTGCTCGACGACTATTTTGGCCGTGTCTCGGCGGACCCGGCCATTCAGGATCTGCAGAACGCCATCCAGGCCGACAAGGCGCTGCAGCATCTCGACATCGCCGAGACGCGGCATCAGTCGAAGATATTCTGCGACCATGTCGGCCCGATGCTCCAGGCCGGGCAGCGCGAGCCGTTCGCGCGCCTGGTCTTTCTGATATTCCAGCTTGCCGGCGGTGTCGTGCGCCTGGCGCTGACGCAGGACCAGGAAGAGGGCCGGCGCACGATCGAGGACTACCGGTCAATCATCCACACCCAGTTGCGGGGGTTTTTGTAGGCCCTGGTGATCACAGTGAACCTGCCCGAGTAAGACGTGTCTGCCGGCATGAAGGTCCAAACGCCGGTCATGTTACCTCGCGGATGAGGCTCTCGAAGCCGTCCGCAAGATTGGCATTGCCGGCGGCAAGAAAGGCGGAAAGGTTGCGGGCGCCGCCGGGTGTCTTGTTGGCGTCGAGCAGCACCGCCCTGCCCTCGTGCATGACAAAGTCGAACTTGCCGTAGTCAAAGCCAAGCTCGCGCCTCAGCGCGCGAAGCTCCTCAGGGACCGGAACCGCCTCACGACGGATCGTGTCGTCGCCCTTGACGAGGCTTTGCGGCGAGACATGGCGGGTGCAGCGCTCGCGCTCCCCGCAAAATATCCAGAAGCGGGCGCCAAAGCCGTCCGGTTCAGGCTCGGGAATGAATTTTTCGACGACGAGGTCCCCACGGTCGAACACCGCGGGCTCGACATCCGAAAGGGACGCACAGACGCGGTAACCCTCGACAAGCTTGGTGCCGGGAAATGGCTCCGGCTTTCCGGCACGTCGCGATCGCCGGTTAAGCGACTGCTCACGCATTCCCAGATTGTTGAGATTGCTCTTGACGATGACCGGCCCTGGCCAATCGTCATCCCTACCGATCACGGCGCCGCTGACACGGCGCTTGGAGATGTCGGCTGCCCCGACGTTCAGGCAGAAGGGAAAAGCACGCGCGTATTCGACATATTCGGGCGGCGTCACGGTCGCATCGACATGCAGCACCGCTATATCCGCCTCGGGCTTCGCCGACGTTCCTGACAGTATGCGGACGGAATGGCCGCGCCGCTTCAGTTCTTCCAGCAGATCGAAGAGCATATAGGGACTGTCGCGGCGCAACAGTGGGCCGCGCCAGCGTTGGAACCTGTCGAACTCATGCGTAATAACCGCGATGCGTGTCATGCGCCCCCGCACTTGGTTTCATAAGCGTCCTCGATTATGCGTTTGAATACAATGCTGGCTTGGGGGCCAGGGATGACCGACCATTGGAATGCCATTCGCCGGCACTGGGAATTGCTCGGGCCACCGCTGCGACCGCCTGCCGAAGCGGTGGAAACTTACCAGCGTGAACTCTACCTTTCGGAGGCACATGTCGTTCTGCTCGGCGTGACGCCGGAACTCGCCGGGCTCGGCGCGACCATGATAGCCGTCGACGAATCCTCCGACATGATCGCCGGAATTTGGCCAGGCGATACAGCGTCGCGAAGAGCCATCATCGGCAACTGGCTCGACCTGCCGGATTCCGGCGCAAGCGTCGACGCGGTGATCGGCGACGGCTGCCTGTCGGCGCTAGGCTTTTCAGCCGCGCGCGAGGCGCTGTTCGCGGCGATCGCCAGGGTGCTGCACTTTGACGGGCGCGCGGGCCTGCGTCTCTTTGCCTGTCCCGAGACACGGGACCATCCGGCAGCGATGCAAGCGCTTGCGCTTTCTGGCGGTGTCTCCACTTTCCACGAGCTCAAATGGCGCATCGCCATGACGGCGACAGGCCCCGCTCCCGACCATGCAATTCCAGTAAAGACGATAGCGGAAAGGTTCGACGCACTATTCCCTGATCGCCAAGAGCTTTCCGCGCGTACGGGCTGGGAAATGCCCGTCATCGCCACAATCGATGTCTATCGGAACTCCCCGGCCATCTACAGTTTTGCGCCAACCATGACGCTCATCGGCGAGGCGGAAGCGTTCTTCGATAACGTCTGCATTGTTCCAACCGGCAGCTACGGGCTCGCCGAGCGATGCCCGCTTCTGGTGCTGCGGTCGCCGAGGTGCTAAATGACCTGATGAAATTCTCCGCTTTCGCTACCGGTATCCGCCGCATTCTTCGCCACGATACAGCGAGAGCAAAATTTCGCGCGACAGAGCAATTGCGAGCGCCTTGACTCTCACGGGTCACCAGCCTATTTCAGCGCCACGTTAGCACTCGCCATCAGTGAGTGCTAACCACGTGTCCGGCACCGCCGGACGGAGGAACTGTTCTCACCGTTCTCATTCGAGGAAGAAAAAATGGCAAAGTCGAAGTTCCGCCCGCTTCATGACCGCGTGGTCGTTCGCCGGGTCGAATCCGAATCCAAGACCGCCGGCGGGATCATCATCCCGGATACGGCGAAGGAAAAGCCGCAGGAAGGCGAGATCATCGCCGTCGGCTCCGGCGCCCGCGACGAAGCTGGCAAGCTGGTCCCGCTGGACGTCAAGGCGGGCGACCGCATCCTGTTCGGCAAGTGGTCGGGCACCGAAGTCAAGCTCAATGGCGAAGACCTTCTGATCATGAAGGAATCCGACATCATGGGCATCATCGGCTGATTATCGGCCTCATCGTCAACTGAATTCGGGCTTGACCCCAAGCCCTTGCCAGGAGCTAAAACATGGCTGCCAAAGATGTAAAATTCTCCCGCGACGCCCGTGAGCGCATGCTGCGCGGCGTCAACATCCTCGCCGACGCGGTGAAGGTCACGCTCGGCCCCAAGGGCCGCAACGTTGTCATCGACAAGTCGTTCGGCGCCCCGCGCATCACCAAGGACGGCGTCACCGTCGCCAAGGAAATCGAGCTTGAGGACAAGTTCGAGAACATGGGCGCGCAGATGGTCCGCGAAGTCGCTTCGAAGACCAACGACATCGCCGGCGACGGCACCACGACCGCGACCGTTCTGGCGCAGTCGATCGTCCAGGAAGGCCACAAGTCGGTTGCCGCCGGCATGAACCCGATGGACCTGAAGCGCGGCATCGATCTCGCCGTCACCGAAGTGGTCGCCGCTCTCGGCAAGGCCGCCAAGAAGATCAAGACCTCCGAGGAAGTCGCCCAGGTCGGCACGATCTCGGCCAATGGCGACGAGTCGGTCGGCAAGATGATCGCGGAAGCGATGCAGAAGGTCGGCAACGAAGGCGTCATCACCGTCGAGGAAGCCAAGACCGCCGAGACCGAGCTGGAAGTCGTCGAAGGCATGCAGTTCGACCGCGGCTACCTCTCGCCCTACTTCGTCACCAACGCCGACAAGATGGTTGCTGAGCTCGAGGACGTCTACATCCTCCTGCACGAGAAGAAGCTCTCCAACCTGCAGGCGATGCTGCCGGTTCTCGAAGCCGTCGTGCAGACCTCGAAGCCGCTGCTCATCATCTCGGAAGACGTCGAAGGCGAGGCTTTGGCCACGCTGGTCGTCAATAAGCTGCGTGGCGGCCTGAAGATCGCCGCCGTCAAGGCGCCGGGCTTTGGTGATCGCCGCAAGGCCATGCTGGAAGACATCGCCATCCTCACCGGTGGCCAGGTCATCTCGGAAGACCTCGGCATCAAGCTCGAGAACGTCGGCCTCAACATGCTCGGCCGCGCCAAGAAGGTGTCGATCTCCAAGGAGAACACCACCATCGTCGACGGCGCCGGCAAGAAGGCCGAGATCCAGGGCCGCGTTGCCCAGATCAAGCAGCAGATCGAGGAGACCACCTCGGACTACGACAAGGAGAAGCTGCAGGAACGTCTGGCGAAGCTCGCCGGCGGCGTTGCCGTGATCCGCGTCGGCGGTGCGACGGAAGTCGAAGTCAAGGAAAAGAAGGACCGCGTCGATGACGCCCTCAACGCGACCCGCGCGGCCGTGGAAGAAGGCATCGTTGCTGGCGGTGGCGTTGCCCTGCTGCGCGCTTCGGCCAACATCAAGTCGACCGGCGCCAACGCCGATCAGGCCGCTGGCATCAACATCGTGCGTCGCGCGCTGCAGGCTCCGGCCCGCCAGATCGCGGCCAACGCCGGTGCGGAAGCATCGATCGTTGCCGGCAAGATCCTCGAGAACAAGGGCGCGACCTTCGGTTACAACGCCCAGACCGGCGAATATGGCGACATGATCGTCATGGGTATCGTCGATCCGGTCAAGGTCGTGCGCACGGCTCTCCAGGACGCGGCCTCGGTCGCCGGCCTGCTCGTCACCACCGAAGCCATGATCGCCGAAGCTCCGAAGAAGGACTCGGCTGGCGGCGGCATGCCTGGCGGCATGGGCGGCGGCGGCATGGGCGGCATGGGCGGCATGGATTTCTAATCCAGCCAACCTCGCTGAGCTTACGGAAGGGCGGCCCTCGGGTCGCCCTTTTTGTTTCACCAGACCCTTAGAATAGTCGGGCGACTATGGATTGACGGCATTCGCAAGCGTTGATTTCACTCAGAGTGTGTATTATCTTACACGGGGAAATGCAGCTGTGGAACGCGATAGCCGAGCCCTGATCAAACTGCTGGAGGCTGATGGCTGGTTCAGAATTGGCGTCACCGGTTCTCACCATCATTTCAAGCACCCAACGAAATCGGGCAAGGTTACAATTCCGCATCCGCGTAAGGACATACCGACAGGGACCGTGCGCGCTTTGTTGAAGCAGGCGGGTCTTCTGAACCAAAAGTGAGAAGCTTGCGCTACATCGCCTTCATCCACAAAGAGCCGGACAGCATCTACGGCGTGAGCTTCCCGGACATGCCCGGCTGCATCTCGGCCGGAGATACGATCGACGAAGCGGTGCGCAATGCCGTCGAGGCGTTGTCGGGCCATGTCCGCATGCTGGAGGCCGACGGCGATCCGGTTCCGCCGCCTCGCGACTTTGACGCCATCATGGACGATCCTGAACTCGCTAAGAATCGCGACGGAGCCATGACGACGGTCATTCCGCTGATCCGCGATCGCGGTTCGACAACGCGGATCAACGTGTCCTTCGACCTTGGCCTCCTCGAAGCCATCGATGCCGCTGCCCGTGAGCGCGGACAAACGCGCTCGGCCTTCCTTGCTTCAGCCGCTCGCAAAGAAATTGTAGACTGATCTACGCGGCACTCTCCGCCCGCTGTGCCACCTTGCCGGCCAGCACGGCCTGTTCGACAAGCGCCGCCACCTCGTCGGCCACCGCCTGTAGCGGGGCGCGGTCGCGGGTGGCGCGCGCGATCACCATCAGCCCTTCCAGCGACGATTCGACCAGCAGCGCCAAAGCACGCGCGCGGCGCTCGGGCACCCCTGCCCTGACGAAGGCCTCGCGGAGCAAGCCGATCCACTGCTCGAAAGCGGAGCGGCACAATTCAGCTAGCTCCGGCACATCGGTTGGCGAATCCAGGACCACGGGTGCGATCGGGCAGCCTAGCGTGAATTGGTTCTCCTCGAGCATGTGTCCGACCTCCTGATAGATATGATGGACGGCCACCGCCGGATCTCGCTCGGCGGACAATGCCTCGCCCAGTCTTTGCGTCACCTTGTCGACGCTGTCGCGCGTCACCTCGACGACCAGCTGGTCCTTGCCGCCGGGGAAATGGAAGTAGAGCGAGCCTCGCGGCGCGCCGCTGGCGCTCAATATGTCGTTGAGCGAAGTGCCGTGATAGCCGCGCCGCCGCAAAAGCAGTGCCGTCGCCTCGATCATACGGTTGCGTGTGTCTGTCGCCATGTCAGCCTCTGTCAGGAAATCGCATTATAGGGCTTGCATCGAATATGACAATCGGTCTACATAATATGTAAATCGGTCTACATATTTTGAGAAGGTCAATGCGCTGTTGGCTGGCAGCGAGAGGAAGTGGTTCCGGCGCATGAACTCGAATCATCAGCACAGGAGAAAGAGCAATGACAATTCGCGACGCATCGGCCGAATGGCACGGCACACTCAAGGAAGGATCCGGCCGGCTCAGGCTGGGCAGCGGCGCTTTCGAGGGCGCCTACTCGTTCCCGTCACGCTTCGAAAACGGCCCCGGCACCAATCCGGAAGAGCTGATCGCGGCCGCCCATGCCGGCTGCTTCTCGATGGCGCTCACCGCCATGCTCGGCGCTGAAGGTTATATCGCAACCGATATCCACACGATCGCCAAGGTGCATCTGGGCGCAACCTCGGCCGGCCCGACGATTACCCGCATCGAGTTGGAGACGCAGGCGAATGTCGCGGGGCTCGCCGCCGACGACTTCGAGCGGCTGGCGCAGTCGGCCAAGGCGGGCTGCCTCGTCTCGCGGGCGCTGGCTGGCGTGGCCACGATCACGCTGAAAGCAAACCTCGTAACACCATGAAAGGAAGGAGAAAAATCCAGTGACCCAGGAATTGATCATCGACATGGCCGCGGCCAACCGTTCCGGCGCAACGGCCGAAATCATGCGGCGCTTCAACGACGTGTTCCAGCGTCATGATCCCTCGTCACTCAACGATCTGGTGGCGCAGGATTGCGTGATCGAAAACACCACACCGGCCCCGGATGGCGCGCGCCGCGAGGGCAAGGCCGCGTGCGTGGAGCTATGGTCGGCGATCGCCACCGGACCCGGCACGCGATTCGATCTCGAGGAGACTTTCGTGGCCGGCGACCGGGCGACGATCCGCTGGCGCTACTGGATGGCCGACGGCCATTCGCTGCGCGGCGTCAATTTGATGCGCGTCGCGGACGGGCGGATCGTCGAGGCAATGGGCTATGTGAAGGGCTGAACCGGGTCGATCATCTGTCGGCCAGCGCCAGCTTGGCGCCGAGCATGACGAAGGCGCCGGCAAAGGTCCGGCGCATCCAGGTCAGCACCATTGGCCGCGACACGATATGGCTGCGGATCGAAGCGGCGAAAATGCCGTAACCGACGAACACGACAAAGGTAAGCAGCATGAACACGCTGCTCAGCTCCAGCATCTTCGACAGCGCGTTGGGTTCGGTGGTGCTGACGAATTGCGGCAGGAAAGCAAAGAAGAAGATCGACAGCTTCGGGTTGAGCACGTTGACGAGGATGCCGGTGGCGATCACCTTGCCGGGAGAGCGCGGCGCGACATTGTCCTCGACGCTCAGGCCGCCCTTTTCCTTCAGCGTGTTCCAGGCCATGTAGAGCAGATAGGCGACGCCGAGATATTTCAGCGTCTCGAAGGCGACGGCACTGGTGTGCAGCAGCGCCGCAAGGCCGGTGATGGCGGCCGCCATATGCGGGATGATGCCCAGCGTGCAGCCGAAGGCCGCGATGATCGACGCACGCGCGCCGCGCGAAAGCCCGGCGCTCAGCGTGTAGAGAACGCCGGTGCCGGGCGAAGCCACGACGATCAGCGACGTCAACAGAAATTCGATGCTCAAGCCATCCTCCACAGCCCTGCCCGCGAAGAGCAAAGTACCGGGAGGCGCGGATGTCGGCAAGCGGCGCATTGCCCCGCGAGGCATTAACTTACCGGCAGCCCATGCGCCTTGCGCGCCAACAGGCACTCGGCATCGCCGGGCATGCAGGCACGGCAGACATCCGGTCGCACTTCATAGATGCCGCAAGCGGTCGACTTGCCGACTTCGCCGGAGAGGGCCGAACAGCGCACGCCCTCACAGCGCATGCCGGACAGGTCGGCCGCCACGTATTTTTCAGGAATACGGTCGAGCTGCGCGTCATCCTCGGTGGAGAAGCGCGGCCATTCGGCCGAATAGGAACAGCATGCCCCGCAACTCTGGCAGTCGAAGGCAGGAGGGCTGGACGTGGCCACCGGGGCCGACAGACCCGGAGTGGCAAGGTTGCGCTCGGCGTCCGGCGGCAAGGCGCTACTTCTTCTTCTTGCCCTTCGGTGCGTCGACCGGCGACTTGAACAGATCGGTCGCTGGCTCGGCGGCCTTCGGTGCGGCGGCCGGCTTGGCCGGCTTCGCGGCGGATACCGGCGCCGCGGGCTGGTCCTTGGCGGAGAATTTTATGGCCATGTCAGTCCTCGTTGTCGGAACGCGACGGCGCGCGTGGATTGCGCAAGCGGCCGATCAGGGCCGAAACCGCCGTGATGTTCATCTCCTCGGGCGACCAGTTCCTCGCTTCCGCGATGTGATGCGGTGCCAGCTCACGATGGGTGCTGCCGCTGTAGGCGGCGTCCTGGTAGGTCACCCGCTCCTGGGTCTTTTTGTCCTCGCGGACATATTCGATCAGGTAGTTCGGGGCTTCGGCGCGGCCGCGCACGCCGACGCGCACCTGGGCATCGCCATGGGCGCGCTTGCAGCGCTCGAGTTTCTCCAGCACGCGCCGGACATATTCGACCGGCTTGTCCAGGGTCTCGACCATGTCGGCGATGGTCGCATCGGCCGCGATCGGCGTTGGCGGTACGCGCTTGGTGGCCATCAGCGTTTTCCGGCTCGTTTTGGCAGCGCCGCGAGCGCGGCGGCGGCGGCCATGTCGTCGGCCTCCTTCTCCAGCCGCAGTTCGCGCAGGCGCGCGGTCTTGGCTTCCCGCGCCTGGCTGACGGCGTCGCGCTCGGAGATAATACGGTTAAGCGACATCGACTGGGTCTGCGTCTTGCTGAACAGCGACACGGCCGGATCGACGGCTGTCTTCGAATGGGCGGTCAAAATCTTTCTCCTGTCAGGAGCCTGGCACCGATAGGGGGACACCGGGTCTTCGGTCAGAACCATGCACAAGGCAATGCTGCAGCGTCCCTTAGCACGTTCAGCCCGATGCGCAGCGCATTTTCGGCGGCAACAAGCGTAAAATGAAAAAGGCCAGGCACCGCCTGACCTTCCCTGGAGCGCCGCGCATCCAGATGGACGCACAAGCAGGCTCCTCATGGGCAAAGGCCTTGGAAACTCAGGTTCCCGCGGCCATGCGCCCGAATTCGCCGTTCACCGGTGCCAGTACATCCGTGGTCACCGGGACGGCTGAATTCTTTCTTCAGGCCGCCTTCAACTGGTCGGCCGACATCTTGCCCGACTTGTTGTCGCGGACCATCTCGTAGCCGAGCTTCTGGCCCTCGACGATGTCGCGCATGCCGGCGCGTTCCACGGCCGAGATGTGGACGAAAACGTCGGCGGAGCCGTCGTCAGGCTGAATAAAACCAAAACCTTTGGTGGCGTTGAACCACTTAACCGTGCCGGTGCTCATGACGAACCCTTTCCATGGCAAATATTCGTTCGCCGTCATGCGGATGCACAACGCCGTCTGTCCCGATTTTTGATGTGGGAAGTTCGTCAAAGGCGCGCTCAAAAGCGCGAATAACAAAAGTCAGTCAAACAAATATCGATGATTTGCTTGTAGAGGCATTTTGGCACGATGTCAAATTTTGCTGCAAAGGGCAGCGGATCCCATTCATTCAAACCCGCCCGTTCGCCACAAGATGATCTCTCACCAGTTGTAGCGCAGCACGCCCTTGCCGGCGTAGCTGCGCGTGGTGTCGGAGAACTCGCCTTCGAAGGTCGCCGCAAGGGAAAGGCCGTTGTGCCAGCTCATCTCGGCCGACAAGCTGGTCAGCGCCGCATCGCGCGCCTCGGCAGCGCCGCCGACCGTAAACAAGGTTCCGGGCAAAGTCTGGAAAGTGGCGGAGACGCTGCGATCCGGATCCAAATTGTGAGCCCAGGCGGCACGACCACGCAGCGTCAAGATAGGGCCGTCGAGCTGCCAGGATTTGTCGGCGCGCAGTCCGATTTCGCCGCGCGTCGCGGTGATCTTCTTCGCATTGTAGCCAAGCCCGAAAGTGTCGGCGCCGGCAATTGCCTGCTCGCTGTAAGCCGGCATGTCGAAGCTGGTGAACTGGCCGGCCGCATAGGGGCTGAGCCCGATCCACGGTGTCGGCATGCGATAGCCGCCTTCCAGCCGGCCTGAGAAGGCGTTGGCATCGAAGCGCGCCCGCAGCCGGTCGCCTCCGATGGTGCGGTCGGTGGTGATATCCTGCCAGCCATAGGCCAGCGCAGCGGTGATGTAGGCCGGCCCGGCATTGTGGCGGAAGAAGGCACCGGCCTGGAACAGGTCCGAGCGGCCAGAGCCGCCATTGTCGACGCTGAAGCTGGTGCCGCCGCCGGCCAACGCAAAGCCGGCGACCGTATCCGGCGACAGCCAGTAGTCGCCTCCGAAGGCAGCTCCGTGGATATTGCCATGAGCAGCGTTGGAGCCAAGCGCCGTATCGCCGTCGCTGGCCTGCGATCCACCGAAGCCGGCCGTCCACATGCTCCAACGCGGCTCCAATGACGCCGCCGCGAAAGCCTGCGCGGACGGGCCCGCCGCCTCGTCGACATAGGCTAGCGCAGGCACGTCGCCGGCCTCCATGCCCGTGGCCGACAGCCCGCCACGACCAGCAATGGCCGGGTCGGTGAGCAGCGACAGGAACAGATCCATGGCGTTGAAAGTCGTCTGCTGCGTGCGGGTGGCGAGCTCGCCCGAGACTTCGGTCAACCCGGCGGGCGAGAGTGTGCCGAAAGCGGCCGGAATGCCGCCGTTGATGTTGAAATAGCCAGTCAGCGTGTCGGCGACAGCCTGCTGGTTCTGATTGAGGCCGCCTGGCGCGAAGGCCAGACTGAGATCGAGATAGGCGTGGTTGGCGTCGTAGCCGAGCGAAGCAGAAAAGTTCCGCGGCAGGTTTGCATCGCTCAAGGTGCCGAAAGTGCCGGTCACGCCGCCATCGGCGGTCAGGATGACGTAGCGGCGCTCGATGTAACCGCCGTTGGCGTAGACCGCGTCAACCGTTGCCCCGCCGAGCGCGGCAGCGCCGCCGACATTGGCCGCCGAAGCCGTCTGCGGATCGAGATCGACGCGGTATGTCGCCGCGGCAGCCATGGTCAGCGATCCCGACACTGTCATCGACGAGCCAGGCGTGCCATCGCCAGGCGCGAACGTGCCGCCGGTGACGTTGATATCGGCGGCGCTGCCGGTGCCGCTCAGCGTCCCGCCATTGAGCGTGGTCAGCCCCGCGATGCCGCCGTTGTTGATGGCCACGCCGGCATTGTTGATCAGCCCGTCCTTCAGCGCGCCGGCATTGGTCAGCGTACCGCTGTTGACGACAAGTCCCGAGAGCGTGCCACCGGCTGCCACCTCGATCGATCCGGTCGCCGCGTTGGCGATGCCGGCAGCGGTCGCGGTCAGCTCTCCACCTCCTGCCACGGTGAGCGAACCCGAGTTGGAAAGGTTGCCCTGCAGCGTGTAGTTGCCGGCCGTGCCGATCGCGAGTGTCGCGCCACTGGCGTTGACGAAGGTCGAATTGCCGGTAACCGCTCCGGTGACATTGAAGATGCCGGCGTTGTTGGCGATCACGCCGTCGATCGAGCCGGCGGTCGCGGTGACCGTGCCGCTGTTGGCAAAGCCGCCGGAGACGGCCCCAGCGCTGGTGAAAGTCGCGGCGTTGTCGACACCGCCGACAATGCGTCCACTGGCCGCGAGCGCAAGCGTGCCGGCACTTATCGTCGTAAGGCCCGTGTAGGTGTTTGCACCCGACAGCGTGAGCGTGCCCGGCCCCAGCATCGTCAACGCACCATTGCCGGAGATGACGCTCTCGACGGTAAGCGTGGTGTTCGCGCCCGGCGCAAAGCTACCGCCGCCGGCGCCAAGCACGATGTCGCGATTGGTCGCGAAGCTCGCGGTCGTGACCAGCGTGCCGCCGTCGAGGGTCACTCCACCGGCGATCGCACCGAGATTGGCGTCCTGCGAGATCGAGAGCGTGCCCTGGCTGATGGTCCACGGTGTCAGTGCCGTCGTCGTGCCGGTGAGCATCCAGGTGCCGGTGCCGGTCTTCTGATAGATGCCGAAGCCGCGATACTGCGCCGACGCGCCGATGGCCGAGACATTGAACGTGCCGTCGGTGTCGCCGCCCAGCGCGAAAGTATCGGCAGTCGAAAAGGCGACGACGCGGCCACTGATGACGGATGTGGAGGCGAGGGTAAGGCTGTTGACGCCACCGGTGAACTGGATGGCGCTGGTCTGTGTCACGCCGTTTCTGGCAAAACCGCCGGTGATGGTGCCGGCGTTGACGATCGCCAAGGAACCGCCGGTGATGGCGACTCCGCCGCCGCCATCCGCGCCGTTCGTTCCCCCGGTTGTGGGCGCGCCACCGGAGCCGCCCTGGACCGAGCCGCCGGCGCCGATGCGAAGGTCTGCGCCTTGCCCAACTATGCCGGCGCCGCCCGTTCCGCCTGAGCCGCCGACCGATGTAGCGAAGCCGTTGCTACGCCCGCCGGCGCCGCCGACGCCGCCGCTAACCTGGCCGGAAATTGCGATGGTGACGCCGGCCGCAACCTGCAGGCCGGTGCCGCCTGTGCCGCCGGTGCCGCCCTTACCGCCAAGATTCGGTGTCGTGGCGGCGCCGCCTATGCCTCCCGCACCACCCGTGATGCTGCCGGTGCTGGTCCCAAGACTGCCCCCGGCGAAAATTGCCCCGGTGCCTCCGGTGCCTCCGGTGCCGCCGGTGCCGGTGAACGCCTTCAGAACAACGTTGCCGCCGTTAGAGCCCGGAACGCCGGATGAGGCCTGTCCGCCTGTCCCTCCGGCCCCGCCGGTGATTGCGCCGCCATTGAGCAGCGTGGCGTTGGCGTTCGAGAACAGGACGCCGGCGCCGCCGGAGCCGCCGGAGCCGCCATTGCCGCCGATACCCGTCACTGTGCCCGTATTGAATGTAGGCCCGCCTTGTCCGCCAATCCCGCCGGCGCCGCCCCTGGCTCCGGTAACGCTGCCGGCGACCTGATTGGTGAAGGATGCGCCGGCCCCTGAAAACAACAGGCCGGCACCACCGCTACCGCCCATGCCGCCGGTTCCGCCCGTGGCTGTCTGGGCGGTCGGATAGGCAGCGCCGCCGTTGCCGCCATTCCCGCCGATGCCGCCCGCCGCCGACAGGGCGGCGTTCGTGAACGTGCTGCCGGGAGCAACGAACTCGCGCCCGGCGCCTCCAGCGCCACCACCACCGCCGCCTGTGCCGCCGTCGGAATAGCGGTTGCCGCCCTTGCCGCCATTGCCCCCATTACCCGCAGCGACAACGCCGTTGCCGTCGAAGCCGCCACCGCCGCCACCGCCGGCCGTCTCGTCGCCGCTGTTGCCGTTCGATCCCGGCTTACCGTTGGCACTGCCGGCGGTGCCTCCGAGGCCGCCAGGCGTGCCACCGTCGCCGGCACCGCCGGCGCCGCCCGCGCTGCTGCCCGCCGCACCGCCGCCACCGCCGCCGAAGCCGGTGCCATCCGTGCCAGCGGCACCGGAGTAACCGACACCGCCCGCGCCGCCGCCGCTCGTTGCCACGCCGGAATTGCCACCATCGCCACCACCGGCATCGATAACCGTACCGCCGCCAGCGCCATTGCCGCCGGAGCCGCTTGCCCCGTCATTGCCGCTAGCGCCACCTATGCCGCCGTTCCCGAAGATCAGACCGCCGCTGCCACCATCGTCGGCATGCGCGGAAGCGGTGAACAGCGATGCCATGACGACGCCGCAGGCGATGGTCATTAGAAGGTGGTCCCGAACCGCGACCGTCGGGCGCGCATACCTTTCGATCTTGCAGTTCATTTGGCCCCCGGCTTTGCATACTCAAAAAACTTCAAACGCCGGCTCGATTCATGCATCGGCATGGCTCGCGCGAGAACGGACTCTTTTGCGTGTATTTCGAAGCGCTCGCGGGTGTCGCATCCGAGCCACTACCTGCACGTGTGTTGTTGACGCGATCGGCTATGTGGGTAAAGCCGGGTCGTCGGGGACGACGAGTGCCCTACATTTTGGCGCAGTCGTATTGGTAACAACCGGCGTGGATGGCATCGCATGATCCAGCAAGAGCTTCGCTTTCATTCGCCAGACGAGATCCTCGCGCATCCGGCCTTCGCCGAGGCACGCGCCGTCTGGATCGAAGGCATGCTCGGCCTTTACGAAAACAATCCATTTCTCAGCCGGCTGCTCGCCGCGACCCAGCGCTCGGCGGTGTTCTTCAACACGCTCGTCCTGGATGCCGCGCACGACCCGACCGACCGTTCTACCTGGCCCACGATCGCCCTCGTGCAGGAGGTGATGGCCCCCTATGGCGTATCGAGCCGCCGCAACATCGAGACGATCGTCGCAAGGTTCGTCGAGACAGGCTTTCTGTCCCGCCATGAAGTTGCCGCGGACAGGCGCGTGCGCCTCTTGGTGCCCACCGAAAAGATGGTTGCGCACGACCTCGATTGGGTCAGGGTCTATTATTCACCGCTGGCGGCGATGTTTCCTGGCTGCGGCTACGCACCGCCGATGCGGCGCGATCCGATATTCAGGACTGCCGTGAGGCGCGCGAGCAGCCCCGGTCTTGGAGACGCGGTGAAGCTGCTGGCAAACAATCCGGCGATCACCTTCATCATGAACAGGGATGCCGGGATGATGGTGTTGATCAAGCTGGTGCAGACCGGGGCCGCCGCGGGTCCAGCCCCTCTAGACTTCAGCGACCTCGCGAAACGGTTTGGCATCTCGCGGACACATGTCCGCCGGCTGCTGCGGGACGCCGAACAGGAAGGACTGCTTGGATTGTCGAAGGCCAGCGTCACCCTCGAACCGCGTCTCGTCGCGGCCTTCGATCGTTTCCTCGCCGACTGCATGGCGGGATTCCACGCCCTGTTCCAGTTCGCGATGAGTTCTCCCGAGATGGCAAGCAGCACCGCGATCGGGTGCAAAGATCCTACAGGATCGCGCTGATCAGCAGGATCTCGCGGTGGAAACCACGCCCCGAACACGACACGGGATCGCCGTCGATCACGGCCCTTGCCTCGGCTTCGCCGCCTGCGCACAGCACCGATTAGCCTATTCGTCCGGTCCCGGCTCCGGCCATGTCTCCCTGGCTGCTTCGGCATACCATTGGCGCATGGCGGGCGTTGCCAGAACCGCATCGACATAGGCCCTGGTGTCGGGCGCCAGATCCCCGCCATAGGTGTCGAAACGGGTGACGACGGGCGCATACATGGCATCGGCGGCGGTGAAATGGCCGAACAGGAATGGGCCGCCCTTGCCGTACTTCTCCCGGCATTCGCGCCACAGCGCCTCGATGCGCGTCCGCTGCGCCTCGCCTTCGGCATCGAGCGGCTTGTGCGCCTTTGGCCGGCGCAGGTTCATCGGCCAGCCATAGCGCACCTCGCGAAAACCGGAATGCATCTCGGTCGCCGCCGCGCGCGCCAGCGCCCGGGCGCCGATATCGGCCGGCCAGAGGTTTTTGTCCGGAAACAGGTCGGCGAGATATTCAAGGATGGCAAGGGTTTCCCAGACAATCCTGCCCTTGTGATTCAAGACGGGCACCTGACCGGTCGGCGACACTTTCGCCAGGTTGGCCGCGGTTTCGGGCGTGCGCAGCCGCACGAACCCTTCTTCGAACGGTATATCCAGGTGCCGCATCGCCACCCAGGGCCTGAGCGACCAGGACGAAAAGCACTTGTTGCCGATATGGAGCGTGAATTCCGACATGTGTCCCCCTTCGAATTGTTACTCGCACCCTAGCTTGCCGGCCCGGCGACCGAAAGGCACCAGTTTTGCCGGCACGGGCAGCCACCGTTGGAACCGAAACCGCGCCGGCTCGTTTGCTCAGGCGAACCAAACCCGGGAGATGCGAAATGGTGAACAAGGATCAGGTCGCCGGCGTGGCCAAGCAGGTAAAGGGCTCGGTCAAGCAAGCCGCCGGCAAAGCGACCGGCGACAGGCAGACGCAGGCGGAAGGCACGGCCGACAAAGCCACCGGCAAGGTGCAGAAGGCCTATGGCGACGTGAAGGACAAGGTCAAGAAATCGCTTTGACAATTGTGAAAAGGGCCGCGTCGAGCGGCCCTTTTCATGTCCTCAACGATTTGCTGAAGGCATTGGTGAAAATCACATCGCCATGATCGTCGCTGGCTTCGCCCAGCACGACGTCCAGGCTGTCGCCGGTGACACGGGCCAGGGCGAAGCCGCCCATATAGGCGGCCTTTGGCTTGAAGAGATCGAGACCGTCGCGCTGATAGATCATCGGCACCTCGTGCTGATGACCGTGGAAGACAGCAATGACGTTGTAGCCTTTCAAGGCCGCCAGCAATGCCTGGCGATCCGCATCGCTCCACCAATGCGGCGCGCCCTTGCCGTCGTCGTCGAATGCTCTTTTGACGGGGTCCCATCGCTCGGTCGAAAAAACGTCCCAACCATAGTGCTGGAACACGATGACCGGGCGGCCGTCCGCCGCATAGGTCGCCAGATCCTGCTTGAGCCAGGGCAGGCTGTTGTCGGCGCCATGGCCGCTGTCGCCGGCGAAGCGATGGGTCTGCACCAGATGCAGGCCGCCCCAGTCCCATGAATAGCAGTCGGTGTCGACGTCGTAGCTGGTGGCCGGCACCGGCGGCTTGAAGAACACGCCGGCACGGTGATTGACCTCGACATAGTCGCGCATTTCGCGTCGGTACCAGTCGACATGGTGCGGCGGGCCATTCTGGTCGAGGTCATGATTGCCGAGCCCGACATAAACCGGAACATGCACACGGTCGGGCCCCATGCCTTGCTGATAGCGCTGGCTGAACTGTAGGAGCTGGGTGCCCTCGCTGGGTTCGGTGATCTGGCCGCCGCCGTCGTCGGTGATGTCGCCGCCGACGACAAGGCCGAGCGGCGTGCCGATGCGGCTGCCGGCCGACCGCAGGCCCGTGGCGATGCCGTCGATCTGCGCCGGCCAGTCCTTGTCACCGATGGCGTTCAACGCCGCGACGTTACGCAGCAGCGCCGCGTCCGTCTTGCCTTCCTGCTGGCAATTGGGGCTCAGGCCGCTCGCCATGCGGCAGGCATGGACATCGGCGACGAACAGGAAGGTGGCGTCGATGGCCTGGACGCGCTGCCCGGTCTGGCCGAGTGCCGGATGTGAAAGCGCACCGGTCGCGGCGAGACCGGCGGCCTGTATCAGAAACCTGCGGCGTGAAAGCAATTTTGGCGGCCAGTGATTCATCATCGGCGGAATTTCAGCACAAGCGGCGTCTGTCCGTCCAGTTTGGTCACGACATCCGGCCGCAAAGCCCGGCCTGTAGCTTGCCTCAACTCGTGCCGAACCGGCGCAGCACCCTGCGCCGTCGCCTCGCGCCCGGCTCGCCCGGCGACGATGTGGCTTGCGAGACGCTCCGCTCCAACGCCGCAAGGCAATCGCGCAGCGGGCCGGCGTCCTGCGCCGTCTTGGCCATCGACATGGCGCCGGAATAGGCGGCGACCGCGAATACCGCGAAATGCTGGGGATCCGTGCCTTGCTCCCTGCCCTCCTGCTGGTCGGCGCTGACCTTGTCGGCGATCGCCTGGCGCCATGCCGAAAAGATGCCGGCAAGCGCGATCCGGAATTCGGGATCGGCGAGCGAGAGTTCATGCGCCAGATTGTTGAGCGGGCAACCGCGCACGAAACCTTGCCGTTCCAGTTCCGCGGCAACGGCCTCGAACACCTGACGCACGCCCTCGCGCGCCGTAGCCGCCTGCCGCACCGGCGCGATCCACGTCTCGTCGACAGCCGCCGCCACGCGCTCTTCGATGACGGCCAGCGCCAGCGCCTTCTTGGTCGGGAAATGATGATGCAGCGCGCCACCGCTGACGCCTGCCGCCGCCATCAGGTCGCCAAGGCTGGAAGCATGGTAGCCGCGTGCCTGAAACGCGGCTTCGGCGACATCGAGCACTTTCCTGCGCATGCCTTCGGGGTCGTTGCTGCGTTTGCCCCGAGCTCGTCTCGGCCTGTTTTCGATCTCTGCTGACATGCCGAACAGTAGCATGTTGACAAAACAGGGCAATCGGTCTGTTTTGTCAAACAGGACGATCACCCTGTTTTGGAGAACGCGGATGAGCCAGACACCGAATGCCACGCCGAAGCCGGCGGCAGCACGCGCCTCGCCGATCGTCGAATTGCGCCAGTACACGTTGAAACCTGGCCGGCGCGAAACGTTGATCGAGATCTTCGACACAGAGTTCGTCGAAAGCCAGGAGGACGCGGGGATGACCATCATCGGCCAATTCCGTGACCTGGACCGCCCCGACATGTTCGTCTGGATGCGCGGTTTCGAGAGCATGGAGGCCAGGAAGGACGCTCTGGTCGCGTTCTATGACGGCCCGGTATGGGCGGCGCACCGCGATGCCGCCAATGCGACGATGATCGATTCCGACGATGTGCTGCTGCTACGGCCGGCATGGCCGGATGCCGGCTTCGGTCTCTCGAGGTTGCGCCGGCCAACGGCCGCCACGGCCAAAAGCACAAGCGATCGGAATCGCTTGCCCGGTGTGGTTGAGATTTCGATTCATCATTTGCGGACGGGCGCCGAGGCCGGCTTTGCCGAGCACTTCCGGGTCGAGATGGTCCCTCGGCTTGCCCAAAACGGCGCCCGCCTGCTCGGCGCCTTGCTGAGTGAGCCGGCCGCGAACACCTTCCCGCGGCTTCCCGTACGCGCCGGAGAAAACGTCTTCATCGACGTCATCGGCCTCCATGACGCCGATGCCAGCCATCGCTTCGCCGCTTCGCCGGCGTGGCGGGCGCTCGGCCAGAGCATGCAAGCGGTTTGCACAAAACCGGGCGAGACGTTGCGGCTGGTGCCCACGGCCCGATCGCTGTTGAGGTGATCAGCGGCCGGACGACATTGCCGCGATCGCCGCAAAGGCCGGATCTTGGCCGGTCGACCACCGAAGTTCATACCTTGCGATAGCCTGATGGCTTGACCCCGTCGCGCACATGCGGTGGGATCCCTCCGTTTGATGCCAAGTACATGGTGACAAGTGCATGGTGACAAGTGCATGGTGAGGTGAGCGATGAGGCTTCGCGGCAAGCGGGCGGTGATCACCGGTGGCTCGGACGGCATCGGCCTGGCGATCGCCGAGGCGTTTCTGCGCGAGGGCGCCGAGATCCTGATCGTCGGCCGCGACGCGGGCAAGCTCGAAGCCGCTCGCGAAAAGCTGACGGCTTCTGGTCCAATCGGCAGCGTTGAGACAGTGTCGGCCGATCTCGCCGCCAGCCCCGGCGTCGCTGCGGTGGTCGAGCACGTAAAGGCTGCCGCCCGGCCGCTCGACGTTCTCGTGAACAATGCCGGTGTCGCCTATCTCGTGCCGTTCGAGACCGTCAGCGAGGCGCAGTTCCAGCACTCCTTCGCGCTCAATGTGTCGGCTGCCTTCTTCCTCACCCAGGGGCTGCTGCGGTATTTCGGCGCCGGCGCATCCGTCATCAACATCTCGTCCTATTTCGCCAACAAGATGATCCCGAAGCGGCCGTCCAGCCTCTATTCCCTGTCCAAGGGCGCGCTGAATTCGCTGACCAAATCGCTAGCCTTCGAACTCGGCCCGCGCGGCATCCGCGTCAATGCCATCGCGCCCGGCACGGTCGACACCGCCATGCGGCGCAAGACCGTCGACAATCTGCCCGTCGAGGCGAAGGCGGAGCTGAAAGCCTATGTCGAGCGCAGCTATCCGCTGGGCCGCATCGGTCGACCCGCAGACATCGCCGGCATGGCGATCTATCTCGCCAGCGACGAGGCCGCCTGGACCAGCGGCGCGATCTTTGCCATCGACGGCGGGTACACGGCCGGGTGAACTGCCTGGCCGCTATGGCGCGGCAACTTCACCAGCGGCGCTCTCCACAAATCCAAGAGCGCCCACAACGTCCAGGATCTGAAGGCGAATCCAGCGATGAGGGAGCTCGTCGTCTCGGCGTGCGTGCCAGTACATCCTGATTTCAGGAACGGCAATGGGAAGTGGCGGCTCGAAGATGGCGAGAGGCAGGGTCTTGGCTGCCCAAACCGCGAACTGCCTGGGAACCGCGGAAAGGTAGTTTCCGTTTGCGACGGCCAACGCGACAGCCTGAAAGTGAGGCAGTGCCAGGCTTACACGGCGGCTTCGCCCGATTTTACGGAGCGCCTCGTCGGTGGAGCCTGACATCGATCCGTCGATAGAGCGAAGAACGTGCGGCAATTCGCAAAAAAGCTCAAGCGGAATCGGCTCGCCGCCTGCGATCCCCGCCAGTCTGATCGCAGCATTGTTTTGCGCCGCAATGATTGCGAAGGGCGAATGGAACAGCGGTACACTGGAGACCCAGTCCAAGACCTCCAGCGGACGTTCGAGAGCCACATCGATTTCATCGTCCTGGAGCAGCCGCGAAACATCGCCGCGCGCGCTGTCGAGAAACCGTAACGACGCATGCGGCGCGGTAGCCGCGACGCGCACCGCCAGTGTCGGCATCAGCAGCATGGAAAAGAAGTCCGCCCCCATGAGCGTGAAGGTTCGCTCAAGTTCCGCCGGATCGAACGAATACGCCGAATGAAAGGCGCGTTCGATCTCGCGCAGTGCCGCGCGCACCGGCTCCGTCAGGCTTTCGGCGCGCGGGGTCGGCACCATGTCGTTGCCGCGCCGCACGAACAGCTGGTCGTTGAGGACATGACGCAGGCGATTGAGCGCGGCGCTCACGGCGGGCTGGCTCAGCCCGATCTGCTCGCCGGCGCGCGTCACGCTTCGTTCGCGCAAAAGCGCATCGAGCACCCTAACCAGATTGAGGTCGAGCGCATTTAAATTCATGGCATCAATCCGCCCCATACGATCATTGGATTTCCATCGGCGGCATGCACCTGATCAGATCCCTCCGACGGCGACCCGTCCGAGGGCAACAAAGGAGGAAGAACCATGACAATGACCGTCGGGACCATTACAGGCAAGGAACTCTTCTGGTTCAACAACACACTGGTTGCCGTTCGGATCTCGTCGGCCGAGGGCGAGGACGCCATCTGTGTCGTCGAGCACCGTATGCCCCATGGCGACTCTCCGCCGATGCATGTGCATCGACACGAGGACGAGGTGTTTCATATCCTAGAAGGACAGCTGCGCTTTCGGATCGACGGACAGGAGCGGGTCGCTGGTACCGGCGAGACCCTCATTGCGCCGAAAGGCCTGCCCCACACATACAGGGTCGAATCTCCAGAAGGTGCGCGCGCTCTGACCGTCACACGCGGCCCCGGGTTCGAGACGATGCTGCGTCAGGCGAGCCGCCCCGCCGGAAAGCCGGAGTTGCCGCCGCTGTCGGAGCCGACGCCCGAGATGATCGAGGCTCTGGTGCGGATCTGCGCGGAAAATGGCATCGATATTGTCGGTTCGCCCATGAGTTGAGAACGCGAAGCCGCCGATCTCTCCTCGAAGGGTTCCAGTGGGGAGATCGGAAGCATCTTCAACCGATTTGCATCCGCAGCCGCGTTATTCTCCGCTTGAAGCCATTTGTGCAACGCGATACGCCCTTCCGCAAATCGACAGACCGGAGACTTGCCGTGAGCGCGCCAAAGACCAGAACCGAAACCGATACGTTCGGCCCCATCGAGGTTGCCGCCGACCGTTATTGGGGTGCGCAGGCGCAACGCTCGCTGGGCAATTTCAAGATCGGCTGGGAAAAGCAGCCGGCTTCGATCGTGCGCGCGCTGGGCATCGTCAAGCGGGCGGCGGCGGAAGCCAATATGGAGCTGAAGCGGCTCGACCCGGCCATCGGCAAGGCGATCATCGAGGCCGCGCAAGAGGTCATCGACGGCAAGCTCAACGACCACTTTCCGCTGGTGGTCTGGCAGACCGGCTCGGGCACGCAGTCCAACATGAACGCCAATGAGGTGATCTCGAACCGGGCGATCGAGATGCTGGGCGGCGTCATGGGCTCGAAGAAGCCAGTGCATCCGAACGACCACGTCAATATGAGCCAGTCGTCGAACGACACCTATCCGACGGCCATGCACATCGCTTGCGCCGAGCGGATCATACATGACCTGATCCCGGCTCTGCACCATCTGCACAAGGCGCTCGCAGCCAAAAGCCGGGACTTCAACCACATCATCAAGATCGGCCGCACCCACACGCAGGACGCCACGCCGCTGACGCTGGGCCAGGAATTTTCCGGCTATGCCGCGCAGGTCGCCTCGTCGATCAAGCGCATCGAGCAGACGCTGCCCGGCCTGCAGGAACTGGCGCAGGGCGGCACGGCCGTCGGCACCGGCCTCAACGCGCCGGTCGGCTTCGCCGAGCGGGTGGCCGATCGGATCGCCGCCATATCGGGCATCGCCTTCGTCACCGCGCCGAACAAGTTCGAAGCGCTCGCCGCCCACGATTCCATGGTGTTCTCGCACGGCGCCATCAACGCGGCGGCCGCGGCACTGTTCAAGATCGCCAACGACATCCGCTTCCTTGGCTCAGGTCCGCGCTCGGGCCTTGGCGAGCTCTCTCTGCCGGAGAACGAGCCCGGCTCCTCGATCATGCCCGGCAAGGTCAACCCGACCCAGTGCGAGGCAATGACGCAGGTCTGCGTGCAGGTATTCGGCAACAATGCGGCGCTGACCTTCGCCGGCAGCCAGGGCCATTTCGAGCTCAATGTCTACAACCCGCTGATGGCGTATAATTTCCTGCAGTCGGTGCAGCTGCTGGCCGACGCTTCGGTCTCCTTCACCGACAATTGCGTCGTCGGCATCGAGGCGCGGGAGGACAACATCAAGGCGGCGCTCGACCGCTCGCTGATGCTGGTGACGGCCCTGGCGCCGAGCATCGGCTACGACAACGCCGCCAAGATCGCCAAGACCGCGCACAAGAACGGCACGACGCTGCGCGAGGAAGCGCTGGCCACCGGACTGGTCAGCGAAGCCGATTATGACCGGCTGGTGCGGCCGGAGGACATGACGCATCCGGGATGAAGCGATCCACCTGTTTGTCTTCGCAGCCATCGCAAACGTTCGACATTTGCCGGGACCTCTCGTCATCGTTGGCGCAGCGACGCGAAGCGGCGCAGACCCTAGGATGACGACGGGGTGAGCGTTTCGGCCTATTTCCAAGGCAAGCGATGCGACGATACAAGCGCCATCCTGTCAGGCCGAGTAACCAACATTTTTCGGGGTGAGAATTTTCTCCCGTCGCCACATCGTCCGATACAAATTTCGCGCATCCTGTCCGGTCACGGAAATGTATGCCCTGTGAACAATGTGTCGCCGCATAGCCGACTTTGGTGAACAGTCGGCATCGTCTATCTCTGGGGTCATTCAAACCCCTTCGGAGAGTCACTCATGTCCATCAACGCTTCCGCCGCCGGCGCCGGCACCACGTCCAACAGCGCTGTCACCATCCTTATCGGCCGTATCCTGCTCGCGGTCATTTTCCTGCTTTCCGGATTCGGCAAGCTCACGGCCATTTCCGGCACCGCCGCCTATTTCGGCGGCCTCGGCCTGCCGGTACCGACGGCCACGGCCGTCATCGTCGGCCTGATCGAACTGCTTGGCGGCCTCGCCGTACTCGTCGGTTTCCAGACCAGGATCGCCGCCTGGGTGCTCGCTGTCTTCACGATCGCGACCGGTCTTGTCGCCCACACCGGCTGGGCCGACCAGATGCAGATGATCCAGTTCCTCAAGAACGTCGCCATCACCGGCGGCTTCCTGCTGCTGGCCTCCTCGGGCGCCGGTGCCTATTCGATCGACGCCAAGCGCGGCTGAGCCCTTCCTTCCAAGGACCTGAAAAAGCGGCGCGGAATTTTCCGTGCCGCTTTTTCGTTGTCCGATTGCAGGCGTAGACTGCGATTGGCTGCCGGTGGCCCGCGCCGGCAAGGGAGGTCGCCATGGTCCGCAACGCATTGCTTCTGGTTTCGCGGCTGCTGTTTGCCGTGCTGTTCGTGCCGTCCGGCTTCCAGGCACTCGCCAACATTGCCGGCATTGCCGGCACAATCAATTATTTCGCCGGCCTTGGCCTGCCGCTGCCGGCGCTCGCCGCCTGGGGCACCGGGCTTTTCGAGCTGATCGCGGGGCTGCTGATCCTCGTCGGGTTCCAGACGCGAATCGTGGCGCTGCTGCTGGCCGCCTTCTGCATTGCGGCGGGCTATATCGGCCATTATGGCCAGGGCGGCGGTGACGCGACGTTGGCTTTCCTGCACCAGCAGATGCTGATGAAGGATATTGCGATCGCAGGCGGTTTCCTGGCGCTTGCCATGGCCGGCGCCGGCGCATGGTCGGCCGACGGGCGGGGTGCGGCCTGAGGCCGCCCTATTTCACCGACACGCTCGGTCCGCCTTCGACCGACAGCACCAGCCGGCGGTTGGTGATCCGTGCCAGTTGCGCCAGCCGGCCAGCCGGACGCTCGCCATAGAGGTTCGAGAGCGAAGCCGGCAACACCAGCGCCAGCACGCCGTTGGGGCGGTTCTCCCATTTCAGCCTCGGCATGACGCCGGGCATCGCCGCCGTCAGCAGATAGACAACCCGCATCATCGCCGCCAGCACACGGGCCCGCTCCAGCAGGCTCGGCGGTGCCAGCGCCTTGATCTCGGGCGCGATCCCCTCGTTGAAGACGCCGTCATGGCGGTAGGCGTTGGTCAGCGCGAGATAGGCGCGGCCGGGATGATCGACACCGATGAAGGACGCATGCGCGATGATGTTTAGCGACTGCTTGCCGCGATATTCGGGATGGGCGCGCCAGCCGATATCGGCCAGCAGGCAGGCGGCGTGGCGATAGCGCGCTTCGTCTTCCGTCTCGTCGATGCCGAAGGCCTTGAAGGCCTTGCCGGTCCATTCGACCAGATCATGCGCGTGGTGGACCGAACGCGAGCGCAAAAGCGCAAGCTCCTCGGCGGCCGAGATCAGCGGATCAGCCTTCTGCTCGGCCGCGTCGAGCAACGAATAGAGAAAGCCTTCGCGCACGCCTTGCGCCGAAACGACGATCCTCGACGGCTGCATGGCCGTCATGATTTCCTGCAGGACGAGAGCGCCATATGGCAGCAGCGAGCGGCGGTTCTTGGAGACGCCCTCGATACCCCTCACCTTTTCGACCTCGCCCCTGGCCACCTGCTTGAGGAAGCTTTGTGCGCTTTCGGCCGAGATTTCGTAGTGGTGCATGACGCCGAGCGGGTAGTTGTTCATCTCCATGTGGAGCCTGGCGAGGTTTCGCCAGGTGCCGCCAACGGCGTAGAAGGTCCTGCCCTGCCCGCCCTTCAACAGCTTGGCCCGGGCGAGTTCCTGGCGCGCGATCTTCTGCGCCTGGACAAGCGAGTTCTTCGCCATGTCCTGCAGCCGCAGGCCGCCGAGCGGCAGCGTGATGCCGTCGCCGATCGCCTCGCCATCGATGTCGATCAGCTCCAGGCTGCCGCCGCCAAGGTCGCCGGCGATGCCGTTGGCCGGATGAAAGCCGGAGATGACGCCGAGCGCGGAATAATGCGCTTCCTGGCGGCCCGAGAGCACGCGGATCTCGGTCTTGAGCACATCCTCGGCGCGATGGATGAAATCGGGACCGTTGATTGCCTCGCGGGCGGCGGCGGTCGCCAGCACGTACATGTGTTCGGCGCCGGCCTGATCGGAGAGCGCGCGGAAACGGCGAAACTCGTCCATCGAGCGCGCCACACCCTCGGGGTCGAGTTTGCCTGTCGAAACGATGCCGCGGCCTAGGCCGGCCAGCATCTTTTCGTTGAACAGCGTGGTCGGCGAACGCGCCAGTCCCTCATAGACGACGAGGCGGATCGAATTGGATCCGATGTCGATGATGGACAGCGGTCGGCGGTCCTGCAGCCGGCCCTGGGAATTGGACAGCATCAGGTGGTGGCGTTCTTCTTGCGGCGCTTGAACTGCGCGATCCGCTTGGGCGCATGCGATTTCAGCGCGTCACCCCGTCCCGACAGGCTCGGATTGGTCATGAAATATTCCTGCGCGTTGAACGGTTCCTCGCCCTCCTCCAGCACCACGCGCCGGGAGGTTCCATCAGCCAATACGTCGAAACTTTGCTGATTGTCCATGATGTTGCCCAGCATGATCTGGCCCAAAATCTGTTCATGCACAGTTGGATTGGTGATCGGCACCATGGTCTCGACGCGGCGGTCGAGATTACGCGGCATGAGGTCGGCCGAGGAGATGTAGACGATCGCCTCGTCCGACGGCAAGCCATGGCCGTTGCCGAAACAATAGATGCGGCTGTGCTCGAGGAACCGGCCGACGATCGACTTGACCCTGATGTTTTCCGACAGGCCCGGCACCTGTGGCCTGAGACAGCATATGCCGCGCACGACGAGATCGATCTCCACACCGGCGCGGCTGGCGTCGTAGAGCGCGTCGATGATGATCGGGTCGACGAGCGCGTTCATCTTCATCCAGATGCGCGACGGCCGCCCCTCCAGGGCGTGGGCGACTTCACCGGAAATGTGCTTCAGGATGCGGCTTCTCAACGTGAACGGTGAGATCGCCAGCCGCATCTCATCGGTCGGCTCGGCATAGCCGGTGATGAAATTGAAAAGCTGGGCAACGTCGCGGGCGATCGTCGGATCGGTGGTGAAGAAGGACAGGTCGGTGTAGATGCGCGCGGTCACCGGATGGTAGTTGCCGGTGCCGAGATGGACGTAATTGCGCAGCTTGCCGTCCTCGCGCCGCACAACAAGCGACATCTTGGCGTGGGTCTTGAGCTCAAGGAACCCGAACACGACCTGCACGCCGGCGCGCTCGAGATCGCGCGCCCAGCGGATATTGGCTTCCTCGTCGAAACGCGCCTTGAGCTCGACCAGCGCCGTCACCGACTTGCCGGCCTCGGCGGCGTCGACCAGCGCGCGCACGATCGGACTGTCGTTGGAGGTGCGGTAAAGCGTCTGCTTGATGGCCACCACTTCGGGATCGGCCATCGCCTGGCGCAGGAACTGCACCACGACATCGAAGGATTCGTAGGGGTGATGGACGACGATGTCCTTCTCGCGGATGGCGGCGAAACAGTCGCCGCCATGCTCGCGGATGCGCTCGGGAAAGCGTGGGTTGTAGGGTATGAATTTCAGGTCGTCGCGGGGAACGGAGACGATCTCGGAGATCTGGCTGAGCGCCAGCGGACCCGTCAACACGCTGATGCGGCTGGACGAGACGCCCAGCTCGCCGGCGACGAAGTCGCGCAATTCGCCGGGCATCAGCATGTCGAACTCGATGCGGATCACGGAGCCGCGGCGGCGGCGCTTCAGCGCCGTTTCGAACAGCCGCACCAGGTCTTCCGATTCTTCCTCGACCTCGATGTCGCTGTCTCGGATGATACGGAACGTGCCGGAGCCCTTGACCTCGTAGCCGGGGAACAGCTTGCCGATGTAAAGGCCGACCGCCTCCTCCAGCGGAATGAAGCGGACATGGTGCTTGCGGTCCGGCAGACGGATGAACCGCTTCAGCGCCACCGGCAGGCGCAAGAGCGCGCTCATCTCCTCGCCGTTCTTGCGGTGTCGAAGCTGCAGCGCCATGGAGAAGCCGAGATTGGGAATGAACGGGAACGGATGCGCCGGATCGATCGACAGCGGGGTGAGCACAGGAAATACCTGGTCCTGGAAATGTTCTTCCAGCCAGACTTTCTCGTCCTTGGTCAGCGCATCCCGGGTAATGGTCTCGATGCCTTCCTTGTTGAGCAGCACGGTGAGTGCCGAAAGGCTCTTCTGCTGGTCCTCCTGCAGGCGCTCGACTTCACGCAGCAATTGTTCGAGCTGCTGCTCGGGGGTGCGCCCATCGGGGCTCTTCAGCACGATGCCCTCGCGCACCTGGCCGGCAAGGCCGGCGACGCGCACCATGAAGAACTCGTCGAGATTGGCGGCCGAAATCGACAGGAAGCGGACGCGCTCCAGCAGCGGGTGATGGGTGTTCAGCGATTCCTCGAGAACGCGGCGGTTGAACTGCAGCCAGGAGAACTCGCGGTTGACGAAACGGTCCGGATTGCCTTCCGGGCTCGCTGCCGCGACATTGTTGAATTCGCTCTGTACCGGCTTCAATTCGTTCATGATTCCTGCTCTTCCGCGCGCCTTGGCCGGTTAACCGGCTTAACTTATCCTGTGGCAGGCTTTTGCGACAGTTCTCTGACAGGGTTTTGCGACAGTTTGATTTCATCGAACTTGCAAACAGGCCTGATATGATCCAGATGCAGAAGAGACTGCGTTAAGGAGACGACGATGGCAGGCGGTTCCATTCCCCATTTCCAGAACGATGCGGGCCATCCGGCGATCGACATCGGGGTCAAGGAATTCATGTGCACGGGCGCAAACCCGCCTTTCGACCATCCGCATGTGTTCCTCGACATGGGCGACGACAATGAGAAAGTCTGCCCTTACTGCTCGACCCTCTACCGCTATTCGCCGAAGCTGAAGGCGACGGAAACGCTGCCGGCGGGCTGCCTCTATATCGACCAGGCCGCCTGACCTCCCGATCATGAGCGAGACGCGGTCCCGGCAAGTCGTCATCGCCGGGGCTGGCATCGCCGGGCTGACAGCGGCGATTGCCTTCGCCGAACGCGGCTACTCAGTGAGGGTGTTCGAACAGGCGCAGCGCCTGGAAGCAGCCGGCGCCGGCATCCAGCTCTCGCCCAATGCGACACGCATACTTCGCCAGCTTGGCGTGCTCGACACGCTTGTCGCCAACGCCGTCAAGCCGGAAGCCGTGGTGCTGAGGGACGCAGCAAGCCTACGCCAACTGGCGCGCGTGCCGCTGGGCGGAGCCGGCGAGCAGCGGTGGGGCGCGCCCTATCTCGTCACCCACCGGGCTGATCTGCAAGACGCCCTGATGGCGCGCGTCGCGCAAATGCCCGACATCCACCTCACCACCGGCGCGCAGGTCAGCAGCGTCGCCTCCGGTTCACTCGGCATCACCAGGACGGACGGAGTCGGCCGCAAGATCATCGACACCGAAGGCTCTCTGCTGGTCGGTGCCGATGGCGTTTGGTCAGCGGTGCGGAGGTTTGCCAGCCCAGGCAACGGAGCCGGCTTCGCGAACAGCCGCTTCTCGGGCGAACTGGCCTGGCGCGCGACGATAAGCGCCGACAGCGAAGCCGGGCAGGCCTTTGCCGCGATCGGCGCCGGCGGCTGCGTCACCACCTTGCTGCACCCAGGATTCCACATGGTCGCCTACCCCGTCAGCGGCGGCCGCGCCTTCAACCTGGCCGCCTTCACCCCAGGCGAGCGCATTGCCGAGGGTTGGTCAGGCCATGCCGATCCCGTCATCCTTTCCGGCGCCATGCGCCGCACCGCGCCGGCACTGGCGAGGTTGGTGGAACTCGCCGAACCGTGGACCGCCTTTCCCATCCACACGGTCGAACAGCGACGCTGGACGGCGCCGGAAGGCATCGCGCTGATCGGCGACGCCGCGCACGCGATGACGCCATTCGCGGCACAGGGCGCTGCCATGGCGATCGAGGATGCGGCGACGCTTGCCAACCTCGTGGCCGACTTCCCCGGCGACCTGGCGCAAAGCCTTACCATCTGGGAGAAGCTGAGACGGCCGCGCATCGAAAAGGTCATCCGCCGCGGCGCGCTCAATCGGCTTGCCTGGCACGCGCGCGGTCCGGTGGCGTTGGCGCGCAATCTGGTTCTGGCGGCGCGGTCAGGAGAGAAGCTCGCGGCGGATTTAGACTGGCTTTATGGCTGGGAACAGAAGCAGATCATTCGTCGCTGACAGGACTGCGGCAGAAACTAATTATACAGCCGCATCGACAGCCCAAGCGATGCCGGCAGCGGGTTCCACCAGCCAGTGCGCAGGCCGGCGGTGCGCAGGGCAGCCGCTGTCCAGGTGTTGCAGCCGATCAGCGCGTTGAAATGGCCATTGGCCTCATAGAAGCGGTCGAAATTGGAATAGGCGGCATTGTCGATGACGATCGGGCCGCCCGGTCCCTGCTGAAAACTCGCTTCGATGAAGTCGAGCAATGCGGCAAAATGGTCATCGCCGACGTCGAAGCCGGCGATATTCGGGCGCGGCTCGGTGATGTCGCCGGCGACGTCGACATGCATCACCGAGGCATCGAGGGTCAGCGCCTTGAAGACGGGCACCGCCTTCAATCGCGACCAGGTCGGCGTTTCCAGATAGAAGGCGCGCCCGCCCCAGCCGAAGACGAGGTAGCGCACTTCGGGTGCGTCCGAAGGCAGGCCGGCATCGGCCAGGAAACGGAAGCGCCGGCGCACCGCGTCGTCGACCGGAATGGCGATGTCGGTGTGGATCGGGTTCTTCAGCACAAATATGCGCCGCGTGCCCTCGCCGGCGGCCGCCGCCGGCCAGATTGGCCGTGGCACCAGCGTGCCGAGCGTCACGGCGAGCGCGACCGCGATCAACAGCAGACCAAGAAAACGGCCGAGCTTTTTCATCAATGGCAGCCTTGCAAACGCATCACGGCGCGAGGCGCACGGCAAAACCGTCTCACAATTTTCCCGGAATTGCTCTCACTATCCATAAGCGAAAGAGCCCGGCCCTGTTTCAGCCGGGCTCTTCGTAATCGTCCAAGCGCTCAGTGCAGGATCTGCGACAGGAACAACTTTGTCCGCTCATGGCGCGGGTGGTCGAAGAACTCGGCCGGCGTGTTCTGCTCGACGATCTGGCCCTGGTCCATGAAGATCACCCGGTTGGCGACTTTGCGCGCAAAGCCCATCTCGTGGGTGACGCACAGCATGGTCATGCCCTCTTCGGCAAGGCCAACCATGGTCTCCAGCACTTCCTTGATCATTTCCGGATCGAGCGCCGAGGTCGGCTCGTCGAACAGCATGATGCGTGGGTTCATGCACAGCGAGCGGGCAATCGCCACGCGCTGCTGCTGGCCGCCGGACAGCTGGCCCGGATATTTGTTGGCCTGCTCGGGAATCTTGACGCGCTTGAGGAAATGCATGGCGATTTCCTCGGCCTGCTTCTTCGGCGTCTTGCGCACCCAGATCGGCGCCAGCGTGCAGTTCTCCAAGATCGTCAGATGCGGGAACAGGTTGAAGTGCTGGAACACCATGCCGACCTCGCGGCGCACCTCGTCGATCTTCTTCAGATCGTTGGTGAGTTCCTTGCCATCGACGATGATCTTGCCCTTCTGGTGTTCTTCCAGCCGGTTGATGCAGCGGATCATGGTCGACTTGCCGGAGCCGGACGGGCCGCAGATGACGATGCGCTCACCGCGCATCACCTTCAGGTTGATGTCCTTCAGCACATGGAACTCGCCATACCATTTGTGCATGGCGATGATGTCGATGGCGACATCGGTGGTCGAGATATGCATCTTGGCGGCGTTGACCTTGATCTCTTCGGCGCTGACGGCGTTTTCGGTGGCCATGGCCAATTCCCCTTATCGTTGAATTTGATGCATGTCGTTATCCCAAAACCGCTACACACTTTTGGGCGACATGCATCAGCGTCTGTAACCGGTGTCGAGCCGGCGTTCGGTGTACATTGAATAGCGCGACATGCCGAAGCAGAACAGCCAGAACACGAAGGCGGCGAAGACAAGGCCGGACTTCGCGGTCTGCGCGGTTGCCCAATTGGCATCGGAGAAGTTCTGCTTGACGATGCCGAGCAGGTCGAACATCGAGATGATGAGGACCAGGCTGGTGTCCTTGAACATGCCGATGAAGGTGTTGACGATGCCGGGAATGACCAGCTTCAGCGCCTGCGGCAGCACGATCAGCCCCATCTTCTGCCAATAGCCGAGGCCGAGCGAATCGGCGCCTTCATACTGGCCTTTCGGGATCGCCTGCAGGCCGCCGCGCACCACTTCGGCCATGTAGGCGGCGGCAAACAGCGACACACCGATCAGCGCCCTCAGATACTTGTCGAAGGTGACACTGGCCGGCAGGAACAGCGGCAGCATGACGCTGACGAAGAACAGCACCGTGATCAGCGGTATGCCGCGCACGGCTTCGATGAAGATCACGCACAGCATTTTGATGATCGGCATCTTCGAGCGCCGGCCGAGTGCCAGCACGGTGCCCAGCGGCAGCGACACGGCAATGCCGACGAAGGACAGGCTGAGCGTGATCAGCAGCCCGCCCCAGCGCGAGGTTTCGACATGCGGCAAGCCGAATACGCCGCCGACCAGCAGGAAGAAGGAAACGACCGGCAGCACCAGGAAAAGCAGGATCGCGTTCAACCCCTTGCGCGGCACGCGTGGCATCAGCATCGGCACCAGCAGCGCGACGAACAGGATGGCGACCAGGATCGGCCGCCAGCGCTCCTCGACCGGATAGGTTCCAAACATGAACTGGCCGAACTTGGCGTTGACGAAAGCCCAGCAGGCGCCGCTCCAGCCGTCGGGCTGAATGCCGCCCTGCGCGACGGTGGCGCAGACCGTGCGGTCCGGCCCGGTCCACTGTGCGTTGATGAACGCCCAGTTGATGACTTGCGGCAGAACCCAAGCGACGATGACGATGCCCAGGATGGTGAGAATCGTGTCGCCGACCGAACCGATCAGGTTCCTGCGCACCCAAGCGACGGGACCGCTGACGCTCGCCGGCGCGGGCTGCGCCAGCGCCATTTCGGTGCGCACCCAGGACATATCGTGTTCCTGCATGGTCCTACCTCTCCACCAGCGCCATTCTGGCGTTGACCACGTTCATGACGGCCGAGGTCACCAGGCTGAGTATGAGATAAGCGATCATCATGATCAGCACGCCCTCGACCGCTTGTCCGGTCTGGTTCAGAACCGTGCCGGCGGTCGCCGTCAGGTCGGGATAGCCGATGGCGATCGCCAGCGAGGAGTTCTTGGTCAGGTTGAGATACTGGCTGGTCAGCGGCGGAATGACGATGCGCATGGCCTGCGGCACCACGACCAGCCGCAGGATCGATCCGGACCGCAGTCCAAGCGCGGCGGCCGCCTCGGTCTGCCCCTTGCTGACGCCCCTGATGCCGGCGCGCACGATTTCGGCGATGAACGCCGCCGTGTAGCAGGACAACGCCAGATAGAGCGACAGGAACTCTGGCTTGACCTGAAAGCCGCCGGTCAGGTTGAAGGTCGACTGCTTCGGCAGATCGAAGCTCAATGGAAAGCCGCTCAGCACGTAGGCCAGCAGCGGCAGGCCGACGATCAGCGCGGCGGAAGTCCAGAACACGGGAAATTGCTGGCCTGTCGCCATCTGCCGCTGACGCGCGGTGCGGGCGACGAACCAGGCCATGGCGATGCCGACAATGAGCGCAACCAGGATCAGCCAGGAGCCCTCGCCCCAGACGGCGCGCGGAAAATAAAAGCCGCGCTGGTTCAGGAAGGATCCGAACGGCAGATGATAGGAGTCGCGCGGCGCCGGCAGCACGGCGAGCACGCCCGAATACCAGAAGAAGATGACCAGCAGCGGCGGGATGTTGCGGAAAATCTCGACATAGACCGTGCAGATCTTCTGGATCAGCCAATTCTGCGACAGCCGCCCGATGCCGATGACGAAGCCGATGATGGTGGCGGTGATGATGCCGGCGACGGCAACGATGATGGTGTTGATGAGGCCGACGACGATGGCGCGGCCATAGGTCGAATCCGATGTGTAGGCGATCGGCGTGTCGGAGATGTCGAAGCCGGCGCGCCCCTTGAGGAAGCCGAAACCGGAGGCGATGTGCAGGCGCTGCAGATTGTCGATGACGTTCTGCACGATCCACCAGACGGAGCCGAACAGCACGATAACGACCAGCGTCTGGAAGAACAGACCGCGTATTCTCGGGTCATTGACGAAGGAGCCGCGGCTCGGCTCCTCGCGTAGAATTTCCTGCGATGCCATTTCACGTCCCCTGTGAAAGAGAAACCGGAAGGCAGGTGCCTGCCTTCCGGATCACATTTCGATCAGCGGATCGGCGGAGCGTATTGCAGGCCGCCCTTGGTCCACAGCGCATTGATGCCACGGGCGATCTTGAGCGGGCTGCCCGAACCGACGTTGCGGTCAAACATCTCGCCGTAATTGCCGGTGGCCTTGACGATGTTGACCACCCAGTCGTTGGAGACGCCGAGATCGGTGCCGATCTTGGTGTCGGCTTCCTGACCGAGCACGCGCTTGATCTCCGGGCTGGCGGAGTTCTTCATCTCGTCGACATTGGCCTTGGTAATGCCGAGTTCCTCGGCGTCGAGCAGTGCGAAATAGGTCCACTTGACGATGTGGTACCACTGGTCGTCGCCCTGGCGGACGGCGGGTCCGAGCGGCTCCTTGGAGATGATCTCGGGCAGCACGACGTGATCGGCCGGCGAGCCGAGCGTCAGGCGAATGCCGTAGAGGCCCGACTGGTCGGTGGTGTAGACGTCGCAGCGGCCGGCATCATAGGCGGCGTTGACCTCTTCCAGCTTCTCGAAGACGACTGGATTGTATTCCATCTTGTTCGCCTTGAAGTAGTCGGCGAGGTTGAGCTCGGTGGTGGTGCCGCTCTGCACGCAGACGGCGGCGCCCGAAAGCTGCAGTGCCGAATTGACGCCCGGCAGCTTCTTGGCGTTGATCATGAAACCCTGGCCGTCATAGTAGGTGACGCCGATGAAATTCAAGCCAAGCGCGGTGTCGCGGTTGATGGTCCAGGTGGTGTTGCGCGACAGGATATCGACCTCGCCCGACTGCAGCGCGGTGAAGCGTTCCTTGGCGCTGAGCGGCGTGAACTTGACCTTGGTGCCGTCACCGAAGACGGCGGCCGCGACGGCGCGGCAGAAATCGGCGTCGATGCCTTGCCAATCACCCTTGTCGTCGGGTGCCGAGAAGCCGGCCAAACCGGTCGAGACACCGCACTGGATGAAGCCCTTCGCCTTGACAGTGTCGAGCGTGCCGGCCGAAGCGGCCGACGCCATCAATCCAAGCGTGGCGGCGCCAAGAATGCCGATAGCAATATGTTTCATGACCCACAGACCCTTTTCTGTTTTCAGGCAAAACCCTGATCTTTTTCTCCCGTGTGAACGCAGCTCCCATCCCGGCCCATTCCCGAAACCCCGCATCGCAAATCGACGCGCCGCCTAGCATTCACGAACAGCATCGAAGGCGATAATTCCTGTGAGGTCAAGGAAAATGACCGAAACCGAACCCGTTTGAAAATCGATAGCCGGAAATGCCTGAATTGCAGACGGACGCGCCCCCGATTTAATCGGAAGCGCGAATTAAATCGGCAAAGCTCATTTGACGCAAAGGCGGGTCGCGGCGATGAAATCCGTCATCAGAAATACCTCCACGTTACTGAAGTGGGCGCGCATTGAATTGACGTACCGGAAGGTCGCCGTCTGACCGTTACCAGGCGATTGCCGGACAATATTGCTTGCGGACAAAAGCCGGTGCCCACGCTCAAAGCGGAGGAAAGACGAGCCAGACGCCGACCGCGGCCATCAATGCGCCGGAGAGGCGCGGGATCAATTGCCCGGTCGGGATCATCTTCTCCAGGAGAACGAGCATGGCGATGCCGGCGATCCACAGGACGTTCATGACACCGCCGACGAACAGCAGGGCCATCAGCGCCCAGCAGCAGCCGAGACAATAGGCGCCGTGATCGATGCCGAGCCGAAGCGCGCCGGGCGCGGTGGTGCGGAACCCACCGTGGCTGGCCAGGAACGCGATCGGCGCCTGACATTGGCGCAGGCAAACGCCCTTGATCGGTGCCCATTGATAGAGGCCGGCGGCGATCAGGACGAGGCCTCCGAGGACCGCGCTGTCGGTCGCCATCGAGGCATTGAGCAAAGCGAAATGGGCGAGCAGCCATTGCGCACCGGTCGCCACGATGCTGAAGGCGACCCAGACGACGAGATAGCCGGTAAAAAACCACGCCGTCGAAGCGATGGGGCGGCCATCCGCCAGCGCCTTGCGGCCGACGCCGGCATAGAGCAGCAGCATCGGCGCGACCGAAGGCGTCATCATGCCGACCATCATCACCGCCCACATCGTGAAAATGAAAGCGAAATCGGCCGTTGCCCAGGCCCGCAAACCCGGCTCCATGGCGGCGCCCATATCCATGCCGCCCATGTCATTGCCGCTCATGTCCTTGCCGCTCATGTTCGACATGTCCATCCCTGCCATGTCGCCCGCCGCGCTATCCGAGGCGGGATTAACAGGCATGACCATGTCGGCGGCGAGCCACAAGACATAGGCCCAGGCGAGCACGGTGATCACGACGAGCGCGGCCGTCACGACCGCGCGGTCGCGCCGCAGCACCGCCTCGAGAGCCGTGTCGCCCATTGCGTCAGGTCAATGCACGACGCCGCTCTGCGTGAGATGCAGATTGGCGAAATGGCTGTGCGTGTCGGCCACCTCGAACTTGATCGGCCCCGTCGCCTTGGTCCAGCCGCGCCCAATCTCGGCGATCGCGTATTCGAAGCCATGCGGCAAGTCGATGCGCGCCCGGTGCTCGGCGCCGGTAACGGGGTTCTTGATCGGCTCGCCATGGCCGTCGGTTACGCCCTTGACGTGCAGCCGGCCGGTTCGCGCGCCGACGTCGACCTCGAAATCGATCGCGGCGAAGATCGGATCGTGGAATTTTTCCAGCGTGGTCGAAAAGACCTGGAATATCGTCGCGCCCGGCTCGGTGTCCTGACCGCCCAGTATGCGAAGCAGGGCTTCACGCTGAGCTTCGCTGGCCCTCTCGTCGATAACCACCGCGGCCTGACCTCTGCCCTGGTGTATGGCGCCGGGCCAACTGAAAATGCCGACGAAGCGCAACCCGTCGAGCTTGGTGTCGCCATGATGGCCGGTTTCGATCTCCATGCCGGCGACGGCCTGGCAGAATCCGTATGTCGGCATGGCGTTGAACTGGCACGGGCAGCCATAGGCGCAATTGCAGTTGATGAATTCGCGCGCCTTCATTGTCCATTTGACGTCAGGCATGGCATTCCTCCCCTTGCCGCGCTCGGTGAGCGCGAACCCGGATCGGAGACCAGGAGGTAGCCGGCGAAGAACCATCCGGCGCATCTGATCGAGGCAATCCGGCGATTAGTATTAGGAATTGATTATATATCTTTCGCAGCCGGCTACAATAGGTTGCCCGGTTGATAACCGAGCTTCCGACGACGCCCGCGGCCGGTGGCTGGAAAGGTTCAGGATGTGATCACGGAGGTGTCTTTCAGCCCGGGAATTGGCATATTCGAAGTCCATTCCTGGCGGGCGGAGGGCTGTTGCACGGCCCACGAGGTCGCATTATGGCTAGCGCCTTGTCAAAACAAGGCGACCAAGAATGGCGAAAGACGGCGGCGAGCAGGGTTCCGGCAAGGTGGGCATCAACACGCTGCTTGCCCATTCAGGCAACAACCCGCATGACTATTTCGGCTTTGTCAACCCGCCGGTGGTGCATGCCTCGACCGTGCTGTTTCCCAATGCCGCGGCGATGGCGGCACGCAGCCAGAAATACACTTACGGCACGCGCGGCACGCCGACGACCGATGCCCTTACCCAGGCCATGGACGCGCTGGAAGGCTCGGCCGGCACGATCGCGGTGCCCTCGGGCCTGGCGGCGGTGACCATCCCGCTGCTCGCCTTCGTGTCGGCCGGCGACCATCTGCTGATCGTCGATTCCGTCTATCACCCGACGAGGAACTTCGCCGACACGATGCTGACGCGGTTGGGCGTCGAGGTCGAGTATTATGCGCCCGAAATCGGCGCCGGCATCGCGGCGTTGATCAAGCCGAACACCAAGGTCGTGTTCACCGAATCGCCGGCCTCCAACACGTTCGAGGTGCAGGACATCCCGGCGATCGCGAAGGCGGCGCACTCAGCCGGCGCCATCGTCATGATGGACAACACCTGGGCCACGCCGCTCTATTTCCGGCCGCTCGACCACGGTGTCGACATCTCTATCCACGCGGCGACGAAATATCCGGCCGGCCATTCCGACGTGCTGCTCGGTACCGTCTCCGCCAATGAGGCCTGCTGGAAGCAGCTCTACGAGAGCTTTTGCACTCTGGGCTGCTGCGCGGGTCCCGACGACGTCTATCAGGTGCTGCGTGGCCTGCGCACGATGGGCGTACGCCTCGACCATCATCAGCGCAGCGCGTTGGCCATCGCGTCGTGGCTGGAAGGCCAGAAGGGCGTGGCGCGGGTGCTGCACCCCGCCCTGCCCAGCCATCCGGACCACGATCTCTGGAAGCGCGACTTTTGCGGTTCGAGCGGCATCTTTTCCATCGTGCTTGCCGGCGGCGACCAGAAGCAGCAGCACGCCTTCCTCGATGCGCTGAAAATCTTCGGGCTCGGCTATTCCTGGGGCGGCTATGAGAGCCTCGCGGTGCCGGTATGGCTTGGCGACCGCGTCGTCGCGAAAGCCTCTTACGAGGGTCCGTTGATCCGCCTGCAGATCGGCCTCGAGGATGTCGACGACCTGAAGGCCGACATCATGCGCGGGCTGGCGGCAGCGGCACGCGCGGATTGATCTCAAACAGAGTCAGCAAAGGGCCGCAAGCCCTTGACGCTGATGACAAAGCGCAAGCCGCTGCGAGCACGCCGGCGAAGGCCGGCGCGCAATATTATTCTCTCACGTCATGACTTTGCGGATTTGTTTGACTTTCAAATCGGCGAATTCGGCTGCATTGCGTGCCGCACGCATTCTCGACAGATCCAGTCCTCGCAAAGTTTTCCAATGGCCTTTCGTCTTTTTGTCCCCATCCTTGCCGGCGCGACGCTGCGCGAACGCCTCCTGGCGTGTATCGGCGCCACGATCGGCATTGCGCTGACCGGGGTGATCAGCGGGCTGGCGATGGGCGGCGGGCCTCATGTGGCCCTGCTGGTCGCCCCGATGGGCGCGTCGGCCGTGCTTCTGTTTGCCGTCCCCGCGAGCCCGCTGGCGCAGCCCTGGTCGATCATCGGCGGCAATTCGATATCGGCGCTGGTCGGCGTGACCGTCGCGCATTTCATCCATGACCCGGTGGTGGCATCGGGTCTCGCGGTGGCGCTCGCCATCGCCGCGATGTCGTTCACGCGCTGCCTGCATCCACCAGGCGGTGCAGCCGCGCTGACGGCGGTGCTTGGCGGACCGGCCGTCATCAGCGCGGGCTTCCTGTTTCCGTTCGTGCCGGTGGCCCTGAATTCGACCATCCTGGTCGCGTTGGGTTTCCTTTTCCACAAGCTGGCGCGGCGCAACTATCCGCATGTCGCCGCTCCCGCCGCGAACAGCCACGGCACCGCCGATCCCCCGGTGCAGCAGCGCGCCGGCTTCCGGCCCGAGGACATCGATGCCGCGCTGACGGCGCTCGATGAAACCTTCGACATCGACCGTGACGACCTCGAAAGGCTGCTGCGGCAGGTTGAGTTGCAGGCCATGGTACGCTCGCACCGGACGCTGTTGTGCGAGGACATCATGTCGCGCGACGTGGTTTCGGTGGCCGAGCAAGCCTCGGCCGACGCGGCACGCCAGCAACTGCTCGATCACAATATCCGCACCTTGCCGGTGGTCGACGCGGATGCGCGGCTGGTCGGCGCGGTGGGCCTGCGCGAGCTGACGAAAGCCACGGACACGGTGAAGGGCGTGATGGCGAAAGCCGGCACCGCCTCGCCCGAGACACCGGCGATGAGCCTGCTTCCGATGCTGACCGATGGCCGCAGCCATGCCGTGGTCATCGTCGACGCAGAGCGGCGCATTCTTGGCCTAATCACGCAGACCGACCTTTTGGCGGCGGCCGCGCGCGTGCAGACGGCGGACAAGGGATTGGCCGCGGCCTAGAATAGCGAGCCTGGATCGATCCTGCCGATCCGGAACCTTTGGACGCCTATGTCAGCGCCTTCGCCAATCCGGCGGCGGCAAGCATCGACTATTTCCGCCGCTTCCCTCCCAATATGAAGGGACGCTTGCTGGTGGCGCCGTGATCCAGGGCCGAGGAGGCCCGCCGTGCCTCATCGGGTCGCGCGACATGCGTCCACGAACCGTCGTGTCCGGGCCTCTGTCTGCTGATCCAGGTATCCAGCGCCTCGCGCAAATCGGCTGTCGGGGCCATGCGGGCGAACTGCTCTGCCTCGACCAGCAAGCCTTCGGCAATGCTGTGATTGAGCCCGCGCGCCACCGCCGCAAGGATCGCCGCGACCGCCAGCCCGGAGTGCCGAAGGATCCGCCTGGCCAGATTGAAAGCAGCCGGCATCAGATCGTCATGGGCAACCACCTGGTTGACGAGGCCAAGTTCGAGGGCCCGCGGTGGCGGGAACCAGTCGCCGGTCAAGAGAAGTTCGAGCGCGCGCTTGCGCCCGGCGAGCCTGGGCAGGCGTTGCGTACCGCCGAAGGTCGGCGGCATTGCGAGGTTGATCTCCGGTTTGGCGAACAGCGCGCGCTCGCTGGCGATCGCCAGCGGCACGGCCTCGGTGATCTCGCAGCCGCCGCCGAAGGCAATCCCGTTGACGGCTGCGATGACAGGCTTGCGAAAGGCTTCCAGCCTTGCCGTCAGCCGCTGTCCGCGCATGACGAAGTCGCGCAGCGCGACGTCGGTGCCCAGCGCCACGCTGGCCGAGAACTCCCCGATGTCGGCGCCCGCCGAGAAGGCTCGCTCTCCCGCTCCCGTCAGAATGACCGCGCGGATGCCATCGTCGACTTCGATATCGTCGAGGATCGCGAGCAAGCGGTCGATCAGGGCATAGTTCAACGCGTTCAGCTTTTCCGGCCGGTTGAGGGACAGGACGGCAATGCCATCGCTGGCTTGGTTCAGGACAAGATCGGTCATTTGGCTTCCTTCCAGCATGTTGACGAGATGGAAGGTACGCCGTTCGCGCCTTGTGTATATTCACTAGTCGGTATACTTAGACCCATGCCAGAAGCACAAAGCCCCACCCGCAACCGCATCGTCGATGCCGCCACCAGGTTGTTCTACGCGGAAGGGATCGGCCGTGTCAGTGTCGACGCCGTCGCCGAGGAAGCGGGCCTCACCAAGCGGACGCTCTACTACCACTTCAAGAGCAAGGACGACCTCATCGCGGCCTATCTCGACGGCCGCGATCAGCCCAATCTGAAACGGATGGCCGGCTGGTTCGAGGCCGGACAAGGCGGCGTGGACAAAAAGGTCGAAGCCATCTTCACCAATCTGGCCCGCGCCACGCGCCATCCGAAATGGAAGGGGTGCGGCTTCCTGCGCACCGCCGCCGAACTTGCCTCGATGCCTGGACACCCGGCGGTCAAGGCCGGGGCGCGGCACAAAATTAACTTCGAGACATGGCTGGGCACGGAATTGTCCGGGCACGATATCGAGGAGCCGCGGGCACTGGCCCGCGAAATCGTGCTGCTGATAGACGGCTGCTTTTCAATCATGCTGATCCATCGCAATCCCGACTACGTCGAAGCCGCGGGGCAAGCCGCGGCGACGCTGGTCAGGGCGCGGATGTCGGTCAGCCAGGTCCAGGGCTAGAGCAATTCCAGGAAAAGTGTGAAAGGGTTTTCCCGGGAGAAGCGCGTAGCGCTTCCCCTTGGGATTGCGTAAAAACAAAGAGTTAGAGCCGTTCGGCGATTCCGTGAAATGCGGAACGGCTCTAGGCCCCGAACGCCAGCCATGCCGTGCCGGCCAGGAGCGTGATCAGCGTCAGTGGCAGACCGACCTTGAAGAAAGCGCCAAACGAAAGCTGCGTGCCCGAGGCACGCGCCTGTTCGGCAACGATCAGGTTGGCGACCGAGCCGAGCAGCGTGAAGTTACCGGCGAGCGTCGAACTCATCGCCACGACCAGCCAGGCGCGCTCGGGGTTTTCCAGGCCGGGTAAGAATGGCCTGAGCGCCAGCACGGCCGGAACATTGCTCATGATGTTGGACAGCACGGCGGTGAAACCAGACAGCCTCCAGACGTCGTCGAGCCCGATGTTCTTGGCCGAGGCGATCATGTCCGGCGTCAGCAGCGTCTTTTCGGCGCCGGCAACCACCACGAACAGACCGGCGAACATGAACAGCAGCGGCCCGTCGATCTCGCGATAGATGCGTTCCGGCTTTATGGCGCGGGTGAGCAGCAGGATGGCGCCGCCGATGAGCGCCGCCTTGGCCACGGGAACGCCGGCGAAGAAGGCGATTGCCAGTCCTATGCAGACGACCACCGCCTTCAGCACCTGGCCGCGATGCATGCGGCCACGCGAGACATGCGGCGTCAGTTCGCCGTTGCGCGTGAATTCGGCGCGGTAGACGATGCGCACGATGACGATGACCGCGACGAGGCCGAACAGAGCGACCGGCGCCAGCGCGGCCGAAAAGGCCGGATAGGAAATGCCCGACAATGCGCCGATGACCATGTTCTGCGGATTGCCGGTGATGGTGGCGACGCTGCCGCAGTTCGAAGCGGTGGCGGTGGCGATCAGATAGGGGATCGGGTTGCGGTTGATGACGCGGGTGACGTGGACGACGATCGGCGCCATGACCAGGCAGATGGCGTCGTTGACCAGGAAGGCCGACAGCACGCCGGTCAGAAGCGTCACCATCACCAGCAGCATGAACGGTGCGTGCGCGTGCTCGATGGCGATGGCGCCGAGACCACGGAAAGCGCCCGACACCTTCAGATGCGCCACCACGATCATCATGCCGAGCAGAAGCGTGATGGTGTCGAAATTGATGGCGCGGTAGGCGTCCTCCATGCTGAGCGCGCCGATCGCGATCATCGCCGCGCCGCCAAGCAGCGCAATGCCGGCCCGGTCGAGCCGCAAGCCGGGGATGCGGCCGATGGCGACGCCGGCGTAAGTCAGGACCAGGATCAGCAGTGCCGCCGCGCCCATCAGTGTCATCGGTAGAAGCCCTGCTCGATCTGTTGCGCACCGATGCCGGCCGCCCGTGATTCACGTGATGCCAGCTTTAGCCCGATGTCGGGATCGATGCCAAATGTGGATTGTTGGCCGCGAGGATCTGGCAGGCCAGACGGCCGACGCCGCTACCGCCGGTAGAAATCCAGCCGTTCCTGCAACGCCTGCGGCGAAAACAGCTGCTCGACGGTCTGCCGCGCCTTGCGACCAACAGTCGCCCGCAGCCCCGGATCGGCTTTGAGGTTCGCAAGAATCCTCGCCGCCTGTTGCGACGTTTCAAACAGGAAGCCGTTTTCACCATGGCGGATATGGTCGACGTAACCGCCATGCGAATGACAGACCACCGGCAGGCCGCAGGCCATCGCCTCCAACACCACGCGGCCGAACGTCTCCACATGCGAGCCCGTGCGATAGTAGAACACGTCGAGCGTCGGCAGGAAATCTTCCGCCGCAAATTGCCCCACCGGCAGGAGTTCGAGCCCAGGATGCGGCGCAAGCTTGTCCTTGAGCTGCATCCCGCCCTGGATCTTCACCGCGACCCCATCGGCCAGCAAGGCCTCGTAAAGCGCGACATCTTCGGCGTTGTGCTTGTCCGGTGTGTCACGGCTCATCCGTCCTATCGTGAACGGACCATCCGGCCGTGGCCGTGATGAAAACAGCCCGATATCGATCGGCGATGGATGCACGACGCCGTCGGCCCGCAACAGGCGTTTCTGAAAATCGGAGACGAGCACCAGCTCGGCTGCTGGCCAACCCAGCATGGCGGGCATGCGCGTCGTCAATGCCATGACTTTGGGATGGAAGGTGCTGAAATCGTAGATCAGCCGCCGCGGGCGCGGGATCAGGTAAGGCCACATCTTGTTGCGCCAATGCGCGCCTATGAAGACGTAAGTGCCGCCGTCCGGAACCCGTCGTGTCAGCGGCGATACGCGGCGAATCGGAAATTGGCGCGTCCATTCGTCCGACGCCCTGGACGACGCCGCCCAAAGACGCGCCTCTGCCTCGCCGCCGAGCAGCCGATAGAGTTCGAGAGTCTTGCGGTCACTGCCACCAAATCGATCCTGGAAGCCATTGAACAGGTGGATCATGCGCCTTCGCGCTCGCCTGGCTTGGCCATCTTTTGCCCCTAGAACAAAGTCCCGCAGCCGCACGCCGGCTCAGGACACCCCAACGCATGAGAAATAGGGACATCCCTGGAAATCGCCATAGCGGTGAGAGGAATAATTAGAATTCACGCATGTTTTAGGCCGCCGTTTTGCGTGGCATCCGAGAACGCCGTCGCACGGACGGTGAACGACGACCGGAACGATCAGACGATGCTACCCTCGGTAGAAGGTCAGCCGCTCTCGTTGGGCCTGCGGCGAAAACAGCTTTTCGACGGTTTGGCGTGCCCTGTCGCCGACTGCGGTCCGTAGCCCCGGGTCAATCTTGAGCTCGGCCAGGATCCGCGTTGCCTGTTGCGTCGTTTCGAAAAGAAAACCGTTTTCACCATGGCTGATGTGATCGGCGTAGCCGCCATGCGCATGGCACACGACCGGCAAGCCGCAAGCCATCGCCTCGAACACCACACGGCCGAATGTCTCCACATGCGAGCCGGTGCGATAATAGAAGACGTCGAGTGTCGGCAGAAACCGTTCGGCGGCAAATTCACCTTGCGGCAGGAGTTCGAGCTGCGAATGCGGCGCGAGCCTGTCCTTGAGCGGCATGCCGCCCTGAATCCGCACCGCGGCGCCATCGGCCAGCAATGCTTCATAGAGCGCCACATCGTCGGCATGATGCTTGTCCGCCGTGTCACGGCTCAACCGCCCCACCGTGAACGGACGATTCGTCCCTGCCGGTCGTGGCGAGAAGCGCTCAATGTCGATCGGCGAAGGATGGACGACGCCTTCGACTTGCAGCACGCGCCTCTGAAAGTCGGAGATCAGCACCAGTTCGGCAGCTGGCCAGCCCAGCAGCCGCTGTCTGCGCGTCGTCAGCGCCATGACCTTGGGATGAAAGGTGTTGAAGACATAGATCAGCCGGCGCGGCCGCGCGATCAGATAAGGCCACAGCTTGTTGCGCCAATGCGCGCCAAGAAAGACATAGGTGCCGCCATCCGGCACATTGCGTGTTGCCGGCGAGACGCGGCGTATCGGAAATTCCCGCATCAAGTCTTTGGACGCGCGTGACGAGGTTGCCCAGAGATGCACCCGCGAATCGGCGCTCAACAGCCGATACAACTCCAGCGTCTCGCGCTCGCTGCCGCCAAACGGGTTCTGAAAGCCGTTGAACAAATGGATCATGGTTGCGGTGCTTACCGAGCTCTACCTGGACGTCTCGCCATTCAGTTGCCCGCACCCAAGGGCCGTAGCCGAATATTTCCGGCGACGCCTCATACATCACTTGCGCTGAGAAAGCATAGAGGCAAGCAAGCGTCCGCTGAGTGCCAAGGCAGCGGCCAGTATCAGCCTGTTGCAGTCCTATCCCTCAATGCACGGTGGCGGCGCTGGGCTGAGACACCAGCGAGGCTTCCGCCGGATCGAAGCTGACCTGATCGCGTCCGTTCGACTTAGCGGCATAAAGCCTTCTGTCGGCGGCGGAGAATATCGCCTCGTAGGTGGTCGGCCCGCTGAAGCTGGTGCCGCCGATGCTGACGGAAAGCGGACAGGAGAGGCCGCCGGGCGAAAAGTCCATTTCGCGAATCCGTCGGCGGATGCTTTCTGCGATCAGCCAGGATTGCGAGGGGTCGACACCCGGCAGAAACACGCCGAACTCCTCACCACCGATCCGGCCGACGATGTCGCTGCCGCGCAGCTGACCCTTGATCGCCTGCGCGATCAGTCTGAGCGCCTGGTCGCCGCAGTCGTGGCCCAGGCGGTCGTTGATCGCCTTGAAGTGGTCGGCGTCGATGATCAGCAGCGCGCCGGAACGGGTCTCTTCGGGCTTGCGGGTCTGCTCGAGATAGGCCTCGACCAGCATCGAGAAGGCGCCGCGGTTCAGCACCGCCGTCAGGCTGTCGGTCGCGGCGATGACGCTGAGGTCGCGCTGGGCAATGGCCAGCTGACGGATCTTCCACATCAGGAAAAACAGAAACGAGCCACCCAGCACGAGGGGCAGCAGCAGGTCGGTCAGTTGCGCGCGCCTGACAGCCTCGGGCGAAAGATAGGGGAAATTGAACGAATCGACGAAAAACGCCACCGCAATGAAGAATGCCGTGCCGGCGGCGGTGACGGCGATCACCCTGCCCCAGCTGGTCGGCGACAGGTCCAGCTTCATCCTCTTCCACTCCGTTAGCGGCCCCTACTATGACGCGCCAACGCAAACAAAATGATAAGACTTTTCTTCCAATTCGAGATCGGGTGGCGGAAAGACGATGAGGAAATGCGAGCGGGGCACGATCGCTGACAGGCGGCCGTGCCCCGATGATGGAAGCGGATTTGTTCAGCGGATTTTCGAATAACGAAAATTCTGAAGTCAGTTGGACGCCGGACCAACCGCCTCGACCACGAAGGATGCCGCGATCAGATCGTCGGCATCGAGTCGCAAGGAACCGTCGCCAGCCCCCATGATGGTGGCGACCTTGTGAAATGTTTTCATCTCGTGGCCCGAAATTTCGGCATTCTGCATACGTTCCCTGAGTTCGGCGATACGCCGCCCCAAGGCAGGGGACGTTCCAATTTCACGTTTCGACATGGCTTATCCTTCCCAACCCGCGCTTGTTTGCCCCACCTCCTTCGCCGAACCGCACATGTCTTTATGAGGTCTTTATATGAGGCTTGACGAATACAACGCCCCCGAACGTGTAGTTTTGGCCAAGGTTCCAACGGGGCCAGATCACGAAATAATTCCAAGCGAGCCACGCGTGGGTCTGGCCCCGTGTGGCTTTCGTTACCTGCCGTGGCAGCACTGGTGGGAAAGGGTGAAATAAGTGACCGCATCGGCTCATGCGTTTGAAATCGAGGCGCGCTGGAATTGTGCCCCACCTCGGCACTCTGGATCATGTTTCCCCACCGGATGGCTATTTCGACTCCACGCCCGGCTCAGGCTCAATGGCGATCGTGTCGCCATCCCCATGCACGGCGTCACGGTCCCAATCGTTGGTTTTGTCAGGTGTTCTGGCAACCGCCTTTCGGGCATCCCTGTCTTTGTCCCTGCGGGGCTTTGGGCCTGGTATGTCACGTGACGACTTCGGTTCCACATGGGCCTCCTTTGGTTCTCCAGCCAGAAACAGGGTCGGGAGGATTGGGTTCCAAAACAGCCCGCTGCCTCGGGCGGCGGCTGCCATTTGGCTAGGAGTGAGCGCGACATCTCCACGCTGCGGAGACGACAGGCTCACCGAGAAGTGAATTCGCGCCGCGGCACACGCCAGATGTCAGCCTCGGCCGCGCGCATCCGGGAGAACGAAGAGGGGTGAAAAGTGTAACCTATATCTCCGGTATAAACCGTAACCCATGTGCCCGGAACGGACCCTTGAAATTATGGCGATCCCGACAGGATTCGAACCTGTGACCATCGGCTTAGAAGGCCGAAAGAGCGAAGGTTTCTCGACAACGTTCCAACTTCGGGCACAAGGCGAGGGCTTCGTCTTCCAAAAGTAGCGCGATCATATCAGCTAGGGCACCTCACCCTATCAAGCGAAGGCTCTGATATCGACAGGGGATCGGAACCTGGGTTTACCTGGCCCGCTTAGGCCAAGCATTCCTACTCTTTTAGCACTGGCACCGAAGGACCGGGACCAAGGGCCGTGACAGCCGAGAGACGTTCGCGCTTCACCAGTTCAGGCTTTCGTATGTCTTCTTCATGGGACCCCCGTTTGCCCTCAATGGGCAGAAACTGCCCTGTCCATGCGAATACTGTCAAGGGCATCAAAACGGCTCGATATCATCGCTATCGAGAAACATGCGCGGCCCGGTGGGATGCCTTTGGCCTGAGATCGCCAAAGGTGTCCTCCAAGAAGGCCAACAACTGGCGCACGGCGGGCGAATCGCAGGAGTAGTATATCCACTGGCTTTCCCGCCGGGTGCTCACCAGTCCGGCCCTACGCAGCTTGGCCAGATTTTGGGAGAGCGCCGCTTGGGTGTGGTTGCTACCTACCTTCTCCAACAGTTCGTTTACTGACTGTTCCCCATCGAGCAAATGAGCCAAGACCAACAGCCTGGTCGGGTTGCCAACTGCCTCAAGGAATTCACAAGCTTGAACGCATCTGCCCTTGGAGGTTTTCGAAACCATATGCGCCGATCTAGTCCGTCCGGTCCCTCACCCTTGGCCTGTACCGCTAAAGATCGAGAGCCCGTCACCCTGGCGGAGCGGTGGCGGGCTCTCCAATATACGCCCGATTGAGGGAACGACCGAGCTGCTCAACAACTTCGTCAGCAAAGGTCAGTTCCACAAAAAAACCCGCCGGCCGGAGCCAGCGGGCTGGTTTTATGGGACTGGCAAATTAAGTCAGCATCGGGATCTGGCTGGTTGGCACCGTAGCAGTCACTGCACTGAGGCGCTCGCGTTTTGCGAAGGTCGGCTTGGCATATGTCTTCTTCAGGCGTGACGCGAAGCCACGGCAAACGACGGCCAAGGTTTCGGCGACTTTTTGCGCCTTTATTTTTGGAACATGTGTGCAAAATCGAGGTTGGCCTATCAGTTCGCAATCAAGCGACGGTAGGAGAATAGAGATGGTAAGAGTTCTCGCGGCAGCAATGTTGACCTTGGGGTTGCTTGGCGGGGCGATGGCGCAGTCCAACGGTTCGGGCAACGGTGCCAGCGGTGGTACCAATGGTGCCAGCGGCGGAGCCACCAACAGCGGCAACACCAATGCAGGCACCACAAACGCTAGTGGTTCCGGTGATCAATCGGGCGCACCGGACAAGTGCAAGACGGGCGCCAACGGCACCACAACGACCACCGATGGCACAACGACCAAGCAGGAAGCGGCCAACTGCCCGAAGTGATCCTGCCCGATCGACGCGTTGAAGCCCCGGCCATCGAGCCGGGGTTTTTGCATAGAAAAAAGCCCGCTGTCCTTGGGGAGCAGCGGGCAGGGTCTGGAGTGTGCTCGGATCAACCAGCATAGGTCAACGGGTGGCGGGCCGGTTGGTGTCACCGTCAATTCACGTGCTGTTTGTCCCGTTGGTCGAAGTCCCTGCCACATCACAGTGGGCAACAGCTTTCACATCACGCTCTGGGTTGAAAAGCACACCTACTTCTTCGGTGTATACAGAGACGGTTGGAAGGACCAACCCGCATGTTGCACTTTTTCAAATGGACGACGGACGATGGAAATCCCTGCGAACAAGGGTGGAAATAGGGTCCACGTCTACGAAGAGGTGCCCACGGATTTGGCTTGGCGTAAGCCCGACCTCGTCGGGGTTATGACGCTCCGCGTGAAGTAGTGGCCGTTGCGAACGAGCGGCGAAGGGGTTGGTTGCGGGCCGGGCGGTGCGAAATATTGTTAGTGTACATCCGGCTTTTGAGTCGATTATTTCGGCAAAGGTTATTTTGCGTAAAGATCAACGGCGTGCTCGAAAGGCACTATCTGGCCGACGATCAGCAGGCTTCCGACGCGGTGATTTTGCGCATGGAGCGGAACACCAAACGAACAAAGCCTGTAAACGGATTGTAAACGGCTATGTTTTCGCCCCTGTCCATGCTATCTAAGATGTTGAAAAGATTGGCGATCCCGACAGGATTCGAACCTGTGACCATCGGCTTAGAAGGCCGGTGCTCTATCCAGCTGAGCTACGGGACCGTCGGCCGGCCAACGGCCGGCTGGATATTGGCGCTGGCCGAAGTTCAATGCGTCCAGGGCGTCCTGCGGTCATAGCGGAAATTCTCCGCATAGGAAATCTGGCGGCGCTTGGGTTCTTTCGGCTCCTCGACGCGGAAGGCAAGCCCTTCCTTTTCGGCGTAGGCCACGGCCTCTTCCTTGGTGCCGAAAGTGAGCCTGATCTGGCTCCTCATGTCGCCCGATGTCGTGTAGCCCATCAGAGGGTCGATCTTCTTGCGCATCTCGGGATCGAATTCCAGCACCCAATGGCCGGTCTTGGCCTTGCCGGACTGCATCGCGGTTTTGGCTGGGCTGAAAATGCGCGCGGACATGGCCACCTCATTGTTGTGCAAGGCGGCATCGCCGCCCCTGGGCCGTCATTACTGCGCATTGGCACCGGCGGCAAGGTTTTTGCACTTGCCATGTAACACCGAAATGAATAGGCAACAGACCGTTCGGAGTGTAGCGCAGGCTGGTAGCGCATCTGGTTTGGGACCAGAGGGTCGGGAGTTCGAATCTCTCCACTCCGACCATCCTTTCATATCTCACGCGATCTAGGCGCCCTCGCCGGCCACGAGAGCCGCAACCACGGCCGCCATGCTTGTGCTGCCCTTGATCGTCCTCGCTTCGTCGGGGAATGCAATCCAGCCCTCGTTGAAGCCGTCGAGCATGCGCATGCGGGGCAGCGGATTGTTCATGCCTTGCGAACGGAAAAGCACTTCCCAGGTTTCGCGCGGCACCGGCACGGCGCGCACCGGTTTGCCGAGCGCCGTGGCGAAAGCGGCGGCAAGGTCTTGGGGCGATACGCGGCTCGGCCCTTCCAGTTCGACGATGCGACTGCCGGTCCAGTGCTGGCGCATGAGTTCGGCCGCCAGCCGGCCGACATCCTGCGCCGCGACCATGGGCAAGGCCCTGTCGGTCGGCAGGAGGAAGCTGTGGATGAGACCCGTCTCGCGAGCCGAGGTTATGTCCCAAGCTGCATTGTCCAGGAACCAGGCCGGCCGCAGGATGGCGAGCGGCATTGGCAGCACGGTCAGCGCTGCCTCCATCATCGTGCGCTGCGACAGCAGATTGTCCTGGACCGCGTCGGCGCCGACTGTCGACAGGCAGACGACCCTCCTGGGTTTCGCGGCCCGCAGCGCCGCCACGACACTGTCGATGACGGCTCGCGCTTCAGGATAGCCGGGCTCGGGATCGAACACCGGCGGCGGCAGGATGAACGCCGCCTCCGCGCCCTTGAACGCTTCCGTCAGCGCCTCCGCGTCCTCCATGGCGGCGATCGCGACTTCACAGCCGAGCGCCGCCCATTGCTGGCCTTTGGCGGCGTCGCGCACGACGGCGCGCACGCGCTCACCGGCGGCAAGCAGGGCCCGCGCCAGCGCGCCGCCGACTTTGCCGGTAGTGCCAGTAATTGCGTACATGATCCGTCTCCATCTCTGCCGCGTCTCGGGCGATGCGGGATGGCGGATCTCTAGCGCGGCACTCACTGTTGCAGTGAGTGCCATTAAGTCATAAAATTGGTGATCTTAAATCAACGGTGACGGCCATGGCGTTCGATGGGCGCGTAATCTCCAATGTCGGCGTGCTGGCCGCGATCGCCGAGGGCGGAAGCTTTGCGAGAGCCGCGGACGCGCTCGGCCTGTCGCGATCCGGCGTCAGCCGCGCGGTTTCGCGTCTGGAGGCTCGCGTCGGGGTACGGCTGCTCGACCGGACGACAAGGGCGGTGGCGCTGACCGACGAGGGGCGTCGCCTATACGCCGAGGTCGCGCCGCTGCTGACAGGCATCGAAGACGCCGTGACGACGACCTCCGGCACCTCGATCGCCGTGCGTGGCCGGTTGCGGGTCAATGTCGATGCCTTCTTCTCACGCCAGCTGCTGGCGCCGCACATCGGCGCCTTCCTGGCGCTCTATCCCGACCTGTCGCTGGAACTGGTCACCCGGGACCAGTTGGGCGATCTGGTTGGCGAAGGGTTCGACATCGCTGTCCGCTTCGGCACGCCGCCCATGTCTTCGCTGGTGGCAAGGAAGCTCACCGAGACGCGCACGATCACGGTTGCCGCACCGGCCTATCTGAAGACACATGGCAATCCCACCGTTCCGTCCGACCTCCTCGACCACGCCTGCATCCAGGTTCGCGATTCGCTGACCGGCCAGCCGATCGAGGAGTGGCGGTTTCGGCGCGGCGATGAGGTCGTCGACGTCAGGACCACCGGCCGGCTTATGGTCGCCGAGTTCGGCACGATGCTTGGCGCCTGCCTCGACGCTGTCGGCATCGCCAGGATCAAGGCGATTGGCGTCCAGCCTCTCATCCAACAAGGCGCGCTGGTCGAAGTCCTGCCTGATTGGCACGGCGAGAGCTTTCCGCTCTACGCGCTCCACCCGTCGCGCCACCTGCCGCCGGCCAAGGTGCGCGCCTTCATCGACTTCGTGCAGTCGCATCTGGATTGAGCGAACATCGAAGGGGTTTGGGCCAATTTCAGGCTCGCTTCCCTCGCCATTGCCGGCTTAAACTCCGGCAAACGGGGGATTTGCGGTGCTTGGGATCGATGCTTGGGTGTCGCTGTTCGGGCCGGCCTATTTTGCCTATGCGGGCGTGACGGTTCCCTTCATGGTGACGTGGGCGATCGCCTGCGCGGCCTTGGCGATGTGGAACAATCGCGAGAGCCACAGGCAAGCCAGGCTCGCCCCGGGCATGGCCGCTTCCCGTTCCTGGCCTGCCAGCATCGGGATTTTTGTGGTGGTCGCGGCCTGCTATATCGCCGCGCACTCAGCCGTCTATCTGTTGGTCCGGCATTTCGTCAGAATGTGGCTGTGATCGGCCGCAAGTGGAGGCAAGCTCGCCGGGCGAGAACCCCAACCACCTCATTCCCGGCGAGCCTACAACCTGGTTTGGAACGCAACCAGGACCGGGGTCAGCCGGCAAGCTCTCGCTGCAAAACGTGTGCCAGTCGTTATTTCCCGAAATGGGACGGCGGTTGCTGGGCCGCCAGCTGAACATCGAGGCACTCTAGATCTCGAATTCGCCCTGCCCCTCGTCCATGGCGTTGACGGTTTCGGCGGCCAGCGTCCTCGTGATCGGCATCTTGCGCTCCAGCGCGGTGCGGTCCAGGCGCTCCACCACACGCATCGCGGTTGCCAGCGAACGCTCGATGCGCCGCACCAGGTACTGCACGACATGCGGCTCGACCTCGACCTGACGGTCGGCGAACAGCTTGGTGATGACGCCGGCGAGCAGGAGATCGTCGGGTTCGTGGATCTCGACGGTCGCCGCCGCCTTCAGCCGCGAGGCCAGATCGGGCAGCGAAACGCCCCAGGCCGACGGAAAGCGTCGCGCCGTCAGTAGCAGCGTCGAGCCGGCACCGCGCACGGCATTGATCAAATGGAACAGCCCTTGCTCGTCGACCGCGCCGATATCGATATCGTCGATCAGCGCCGGCCGCGCACCGAGATTGGCGATGGCGTCGCCCATGCGCCCGGCGTCTACGGCCACCGCTTTGGCGCGGGCGCGCCAGATCGAGGCCAGATGCGTTTTGCCAGAACCGGCGGGGCCTGCCAGCACCACCACCGGTGCTGGCCAATCCGGCCAGCGATCGACCAGTGCGGCGGCCTGGTTGTTAGTGCCGGAGACGACCAGTTCGTCGCGCGAGTAGCCAGTGCCATGGCCGAGATCGAGCGGCAGCTGGCGCGGCGGATCGGTTCGCTGGGCGGTCACTTCAGCGACGCGGTTGCGTGCGGTGGCCGCCGCCACGATCGGCCGGCAGCGGTGGCGCTGGTGCTGTCGCGTGGCCCTTGTATAGCGGCGATTCCAGATAGCGGGCAATGGCGAAGCGCACCAGAACAGCCACCGCCGCGGATGCCGGAACGGCAATCAACAGGCCGACAAAACCGAACAGGGCGCCGAAGGCGAACAGCGCGAACATCAGCCACACCGGATGCAGGCCGACGCTTTTGCCGACCAGTCTGGGCTGCAGGATGTTGCCTTCGATGAACTGGCCGATGAAGAAGACCACGGCAACGGCGACGATCATCGTCCAGTCCGGCCAGAACTGGACGAAGGCGACGCCGATGGCCAGGACCAGCCCGGTCAGTGAGCCGACATAGGGAATAAAGGAGATCAGCCCGGCGAACAGGCCGATCAGGATGGCGAAGTTCAATCCGGTCAACGTCAGGCCGGTGGCATACATGGCGCCCAGGACAAGGCACAGCGTGCCCTGGCCGCGCACGAAGCCGGCGGTGGCGGTGTTGATGTCGCGCGCGATGGCGCGCACCGTCGCCACGTTGTCGCGCGGCACCCAGCTGTCGATGACGGCCACCATGCGGTCCCAGTCGAGCAGCATGTAGAAGGCCACGACCGGCGTCACCACGAACAGGCTGACCACCGAGACCAGCGCCACGCCCGAACTCCAGATCGACGTGAAAACCGTGGTGAGCAGGCCGAAACCGGAGGTCAGCAGCGAGTTCAACCCATCGCGCAGGCCATTGGCGTTGACGCCGAATTTCTGTTCCAGCCATTTCGGGTCAAAGGAGGTGATCAGGCTCTGCAGCCGGGTCAGGTACTCCGGCAGCTTGCCGGCGAAATCGGCCATCTGCGTCGCCAGCACCGGAATGAGGATGACGAAGGCCAGCACCAGCACGATGAGGAAGGTGATGAGGATGACCACCGTCGCCATGAAGCGGCTGAGGCCGAGCCGCTGCAACCGGTCGGCGACCGGATCGAGGAAGTAGGCAAGCACCATGCCGGCGACGAAGGGCAGCAGGATGTCGCTGAAGACATAAAGGAAAAGCGCCAGGATCGCGGCACCGGCAAGCCAGAAGAAGATCTGTCGGCGGAACGTCGACGACGCCTCCGCCTCCGCCGCCGTCTCGCCGGCCGGCACGACGACGACCATCTGGTCGTCGACAGCCTTGCCCCGTGCCACCGCTTTGCTGGCGGCCGGCTTGCGGACAGCCTTGCCGTCGATGGGCTTGTCAGCCCTGTTTACCGCCTTCGCCATAGCCGTTCATATGCCTCAGCCAAGCCACGAGATAGGCCGCGGCCGAAGCCACGGTCAAGACCCCGGACAGCAATATGAGGGCTGGCCGCAGGGGGTCGAGGTGCACGGCAAAGGCAAGTTCGCCCAGCACGACCGCCGCCAGCACGATCTGGATGGCGGTATTGGCCTTCGATACGAAAAGCGGTTTCATCTCGACCGGATGAGCCATCACCGTGGACAACAGGACCGCGCAGACGATCAACGCGTCGCGCGACACCATGGTGACGACCAGCCACAGCGGCAATTGCCCGATGAAGCCCATGACCACGAACACCGAAACCAGGAGCAGCTTGTCGGCCATCGGATCGAGATAGGCGCCGAGCGTCGACTGCTGGTTGAAGCGGCGGGCGATGAAGCCGTCGACGGCGTCGGAAATGCCGGCAATGACGAAGCCGGCAAAGGCCCAGTCCCAACGCGCCTGCAGCATGGCCAGCACAATGGCGGGCACCAGCACGAGGCGCAGGACGGTGATCAGGTTGGGGATGGTCAAAGGCTGGGGCCCGTCCTCTCAGGTCAGGGATAGATGATGGAGATGACCGCCTGGCGCAAGCGTCGCGGCGGCGAAACAATGAAGGAACCACGGCCAGGCCCGGACATTGCGTCGGGCTTGGGCTATCCACGCTTTTGTCGGCCCAAACGGCGCCCGGTTCATCCGTTATCCTTGCGGACCGAAACCGTTCATGCGAAGAGCCCGCAAACGAGCAGGAAAATTGCGATGAGCAAGCGCGAAACCGGCCAGCCCAAAACCGGCCAGAATAAAACGGCCAAGCGCACAAACGGGCTCACCTATGCCGAGGCCGGCGTCGACATCGATGCCGGCAATCTCATGGTGGAGAAGATCAAGCCGCTGGTGCGCGCGACGCGCCGGCCGGGCGCGGATGGCGAAATCGGCGGCTTCGGCGGTTTGTTCGACCTCAAGGCGGCCGGCTTCACCGATCCGGTGCTGGTTGCAGCCAATGACGGCGTCGGCACCAAGCTGAAGATTGCCATCGACGCGGGAAAACACGACACGATCGGCATCGATCTCGTCGCCATGTGCGTCAACGACATCGTCGTGCAGGGCGCAGAGCCGCTGTTCTTCCTCGACTATTTCGCCACCGGCAAGCTCGATCCGGACCAGGGCGCTTCGATCGTCGGCGGTATCGCCGAAGGCTGCCGCCAGGCCGGCTGCGCGCTGATCGGCGGCGAGACGGCCGAAATGCCGGGCATGTATCACGGCAAGGATTATGACCTCGCCGGCTTTGCCGTGGGTGCCGCCGAACGCGGCCAGTTGCTGCCCACCGACGATATCGTCGAGGGCGACGTGCTGCTCGGCCTTGCCTCCTCCGGCCTCCATTCCAACGGCTTTTCGCTGGTGCGCCGCATCGTTGCCGCCAGCGGCCTGGCATGGAGCGATCCGGCGCCGTTCAACGACGAGGCGACGCTGGCCCAGGCGCTGCTCGAACCGACGCGCATCTACGTGAAATCGATCCTCAAGGCGATCCGCAACACGCATGGCATCAAGGCGCTGGCACATATCACCGGCGGCGGCTTTCCCGAAAACATTCCGCGCGTGCTGCCCAAGGATTTCTCGGCCGAACTCGATCTCGAAGTCATCGACGTGCCGCCCGTATTCTCGTGGCTGGCCAAGACCGGCGGCGTGGCGCCGGAGGAAATGATGCGCACCTTCAATTGCGGCATCGGCATGATCCTGGCTGTCGCTTCGGGTCAGGCGGCGCAGGTCGCCGCCGTGCTGCAGGAAGCCGGCGAGACGGTGACGCCGATCGGCCGCATCGTGCCGCGCCGCGACGCCGGTGTCATCTATCGGGGCTCGATCGGCCTATGAGCACGCAGAGGAAACGCACCGTCGTCCTGATATCGGGGCGCGGCTCCAACATGACCGCGCTGATCGCGGCGGCCAGCGATCCGGCCTTCCCGGCCGAGATCGTCGGCGTCATCTCCGACAAGGCCGATGCCGCCGGCCTCGGCATCGCCAGGGCACGCGGCATCGCCACCCAGGTCATTTCCCGCGCCGACCATGGCAGCAAGCAGGCGCATGACGCGGCGATCGATGCGGCACTTGCCGCTTTCAAAACCGAAATCGTGGCGTTGGCCGGCTACATGCGCATCCTGACATCAGGCTTCGTCCAGAAATGGCAGGGCCGCATGATCAACATCCACCCTGCCCTGCTGCCTGCCTTCAAGGGTCTCGATACCCATGCGCGCGCGCTGGCCGCCGGCATCCGCATCCATGGCTGCACCGTGCATTTCGTCACGTCGGAGATGGATGACGGCCCGATCATCGCCCAGGCGGCGGTGCCGGTGATGGTCGGCGACAATGCCGATACGCTGGCCGCGCGCGTGCTGAAAACCGAGCACCGGCTCTATCCGCTGGCGCTGGGCCTGGTCGCCGAAGGCAAGGCGCGCATGGAGGCCGGCCGCACGGTGCTTGCCCACTTCGCCGACGATGCCGACAACGGCACCTCGGTGGTGATGGCGCCCGACCCGCTGCGCGAGGAAGCCGACCTGGAGCATCTGGCGCGGATCACGCCCTGAGAGCCAAGGCCAATGGACGTTTTCGATAGCGCGATCCGGACGAAAGGCGACCTAGCCGGCGTTTTCGAGTATGATGATGCGGGAGATCCGCAAAACGCCACAGCGTATTTTTACCTCTACAGAGCCCAGGGCGACGAACCAGGCGCCATCGTTGATACAATTCACATCCAATCGGGCGCCTGGGCCATCAGCCGGTCGGATATCGCGGTCCGGTGGGATAAGGATGAGCGGCGCGTCGGGCTGTTTGTCTTCGGCGCCCTTTCCGCGGCTTTCGACACCGAAGCCGGCACAAAGCACGGCGGCGGATACGGCAAGGACTTTCATGCCGGCATTTTTTGGTCGGACTCAAATTAATGAAACAGCTGCTCCTGCTTCGCCATGCCAAATCGAGTTGGGACGACCCCGACCTCGATGATTTCGACCGGCCGCTTGCGGAACGCGGGTTGAAGGCGGCCCGATTGATCGGCCGCGAGCTTGCCGCGCGCGACTGGCTGCCGGATCTGGCATTGGTGTCGCCGGCGCTGCGCACCCGTGATACGTGGCGGCTGGTGGCCGCGGAACTGCCGGTGCATCCACGGGTCGCGTTTGCCGATGCACTCTACGAAGCTTCCGCGGCGGATATCCTGAGCCAGATTCGCAAGGCCGACCCGTCGGGCGAATGCCTGGTGGTTGTCGGCCACAATCCAGGCCTCGAGAATCTGGCAAGGCAGCTTGTGGGGCCGGGATCGGAAGCCAAGGCGCGCAAGAGGCTCGAGGAAAAGTTTCCGACGGCGGCTCTCGCGCGCTTCGTCCTTGAAGACGACTGGCCCGGCCGGTCGGCCGCGCGGCTGACACATTGCCTGTGGCCGAAGGATTTGCGCTAGAAATGCGGGCGGCGGATGGGATCCGCCGCGCCAAGGCATCAGTTGCCCCAGATGCCCTGGCCGGGCTCCGGCCAGTCGGTGGTGGCGGGCTTCATCTTGGCGTCCGCAGCTTTGTGCCCTGATATAGTCGTGTCGTCGACGGCACCGGTGACGGCATGGTCCACCCGGCGACCGGGGCGGCCGGCTGGTTGGCATTGTCTGAGCCGAAGTGGTCGCTGCCGGCGAATGCACTTGCGGTTGCGACGAGGATAGCGGCGGTAGCGAGGGCAAATCTGTTCATTTCAATCTCCTGGTTCATCCGTTAGGCGGCGTCATGGGAGGACGGGTCCGCTGAGGACAAGACCAGAAACAGCCAGAGTTTATTCCTGGACCTGAAATGTTTTTCGCAGACTGCGAAGAACGTCGGCCATCGGCCTTGCCTCGAAAAACAAGAGCGGCGGGTCAGGCCCACCGCTCTTTGTCGTCGAGGCAATCGAGGTCCTGCGTGGATCAGTTGCCCCAAATGCCTTGGCCGGGATCCGGCTGATTGGAGTCCGGCGTCAGCTTGAAGCCGTGGTGTTCGATCGGCTTGCTGGTCGAGGCCGTACGGACGTGGTCGATTTTGCCCGCGGGCGCGCTGACAGCCGGCTGATTGACGTTGTCGGAGCCATAATTGTCGCTGCCGGCGAAGGCGCTGCCCGTGGCAACGAGGATGGCGGCGGCGGTGAGTGCGATCCTGGTCATTTTCTTTACTCCAGTGGTTCTGGTCTGTCCGTCAAGTGGCGTGCCCTTGGGAGGAATTTCGCGTCGCTCGGACCATCTGGAAGTGGGTTTTTCATTCGCCGGCTTCCAATCACGAAGATGTGCCTTCACGACTAGATTCCGAGCTTCAAGATTTGACCAAGGATTTGTTGGAAATATTTTTTGATAATTATATCAATATCTTAATTTGCGCTTCACAAAGCATTTCGTTGTGTTTCGCCAAGCCCCGTCTCGCGGTACGCTCACGGCGCGTCAACATTAATTGAACCGGTCGGTTCGACCCGCGACGAGAGCCCGCCTGCCTCGATGGTGTCCGGCATGGCCGGCCCCGTCTATCAAACGGACTTGTGTCAAAAAACAAGAGCGGCGGGCCAAGCCCACCGCTCTTTGTAGGCAAGTGCTGCTATATGGATTAGCGGCCCCAGATGCCCTGGCCCGACTGAGCCGGTACGTTGGCATTGGCGTCGCCCTGTGCCTTGTCCGTCTTCAGGATCGAACCGGTGTGGAAGGTGTCGACATTGGAGGTCGACTGGGTGGCAACCGGCTGGTTGACGTTGTTGGAGCCGTAATTGTCGGAGCCGGCAAAAGCGGTGCCCGTGGCAACGAGGATGGCGGCGGCGGTGAGAGCGATCTTGGTCATTTCAAATACTCCTAAGTTCAAGATTGGGTCGATATCGGCCGGGATTAGTGGCCGAAGAGGTTGCGGTCGGCACCCTGTGGGGCCTGGGCCTGGACGGTTTCGGTCGACTTCGAGGTCGAAGCGGTGACCGAATGGTCGATGGCGACGGTCGGCTGGTTGGCGTTGGCCGAGCCGTAATTGTCGGAGCCGGCGAAAGCGGTGCCGGTGGCAACGAGGATGGCCGCGGCGGTAAGAGCGATCTTGGTCATGTTAAGTACTCCTGAAATTCGATTGGTTGGATATCGGCCGGAATTAGTGGCCGAAGAGATTACGGTCAGCGCCCTGCGGAGCCTGGGTCTGGACGGTTTCGGTCGACTTCGAAATCGAAGCGGTGACCGAATGGTCGACAGCGGCGGCGGGCTGATTGACGTTGGCCGAGCCATAATTGTCGGAGCCGGCGAAAGCGGCGCCCGTGGCGACGAGGATGGCGGCAGCGGTAAGAGCGATCTTGGTCATTTTGGTTACTCCAGTTTTTAGTTCTGTCCGTCTAGTGGCGTGCCTTCTGGGAGGATTTCGCGTCGCTCGGACCACCTCCAGATGGGGGAGGCGTTTTGGGATTTCCAGTCGCATCGGCTTTGCAGTATTTCATTATATTATAGACAATGCATATTGCACCGCACCATTGACGGCGAATTTTTTACAATATTTTCAGACATTTACGGAATATGGCCCAGCCGAAACCGGAGGCAAATCGGGGCCCATTGTTCACCCTTTGCGATACAATCCGTCAACCAGAACCGAACCGTTCGGTTCGATTTGTGTCCCGGAACGGGGCGACTTGGCCTTGCAAAACCAACCCCATAGCGCTGCCCGGCCGCATTTGCCTTGCGCCGAGATCGATACTATCGATCATTTCAGGGCCGATTGCCGGATCGAGGCCGCCGATCGAGCCCGAATGAGACCGCAAAGTGGGCCGGGACCACGATAGACATGCGATTGCTGCTTGTTGAGGACAATCGCGAACTGGCGGACTGGCTGGGCAAGACCTTGCGCCAGGCGAACTATGTCGTCGACATCGTCCATGATGGCGAGGATGTCGAGCATGCGCTTGCGGCGGGCGACCACGCGCTGGTCATTCTTGATCTGGCACTGCCCCGCATGGGCGGACTGGAAGTGCTGCGCATGCTGCGAGCCCGCGGCAACCGGGTGCCGGTGATCGTACTGACCGCCAATGCCAGCCTCGACGGCCGGGTCAAGGGCCTCAACGAAGGCGCCGACGACTATCTGGCCAAGCCCTTCCAGATCGAGGAACTCGAAGCGCGCATCCGCGTGCAACTGCGCCGCGCCAATGATCGGACCGCACCGGTCGTTGCCTGCGGCGATCTCGTCTTCGACACCAACACAAGGCTGTTCTCGCTCGGCGGCGAGGCGCTGGCATTAACGCCGCGCGAACATGCCGTGCTCGAGCAATTGATGATCAAGGCGGGACGCACCGTCAGCAAGGCCGCGTTGTCGGCGGCCATCTATGATTTCGAGAACGACGCCGATCCCAGCGCCATCGAGATCTATGTGCACCGTGTGCGCAAGAAGCTCGAAGGGTCGCGGGTCCAGATCACCACCTTGCGCGGCCTTGGCTATCTCCTGCGCCAGGACGATCTGGCGCCATGAGGACCAGCAGCCTGCGCCTGCAATTGCTGGCATGGGTGGTGTTGCCGCTCGCCGGGCTTGCCACCATCAATCTGTGGACCAGCCAGCGCAATGCGCTGGCGACCGCCGATCTGGTCACCGACCGGATGCTGGTCGGTTCGGCCCGCGCCATCGCCGAACAGGTCGCCATGGCCGACGGCGTCCTCGATGCCACGATACCCCCTGCAGCGATCGAGATGTTCGACACCGGCGACCGCGACAGTGTGTACTACCGCGTCGAGACCGCCGGCGGGCGGTTGCTGACCGGTTATCCCGATTTGCCCGTGGCTCCTGGGGACAAGAGCATCGAGGCAGCCTATCGCGATCACCCGTTGCGGCTTGCAACGCTTGGCCATGCCGTGGTCGGTGCCGGGCCTGATTCGCCTGTTATGGTCACCGTGGGGGTCACGCTCGCCGGGCATGATGCGATGGTGAAGCGGCTGTGGTTCAGCGCCTTCGTCCAGCAACTGGCGCTGGTGGCGATCGCCGGCGTGTTCGTGCTGCTTGGCCTGCGCCGTGGCCTGGCGCCATTGATCAGCCTGCGCGACGCGGTCCGTTCGCCAAGCCGCAGCGACCTCGATCCGGTCGACGTGCCGGGCGCGCAAAGCGAGATCCGGCCGCTGATCGACGCGCTCAACGCTTATATGGAACGCGTGCGCGCGCAGATGGGCGCGCAGCGCCGCTTCATCGCCAATGCCGCGCACCAATTGCGCACGCCACTGGCGCTGCTGTCGACGCAGGCAAGCTACGCGCTGCGCGAAACCGCCACCGAGGCGCGCCAGGAGGCATTGGTGGCGCTGCAGGCCAGCTCCGCCAAGCTGGCGCGGCTGGCCGAACAATTGCTCACCCTGTCGCGGGCCGAGCCAGGCAGCCGGCGCCCGCGCACCGACCGCATCGACCTCACCGAAGCCGCCCGCCACGTGCTGGAGACGCAGGCGCCCGCGGCGGTCGCCCGTAAGATCGACCTCGGCCTGGAGGAAGCCGGCCCGGTTGCCGTTATCGGCGACGGCACCATGCTGCGTGAAATGATCGTCAACCTCGTCGACAATGCGTTGCGCTACTCGACATCGGGCGGCAGTGTCACGGTCAGGCTGGCGACCATCGATGGCGAAGCCGTGCTGACGGTCGCCGATGACGGGCCAGGCATCCCGGCTGAAGAGCGGGACCACGTGCTCGAGCGTTTTTATCGTGTCGCCGGTTCGACCGAGGAAGGCAGCGGCCTGGGGCTCGCCATCGTGCGCGAGGTGGTCGAGAACGCCGGCGGCCGCGTCACCCTGGGGGATAGCGCGGCCGGCGGACTGGTGGTCGAGGTCAGGCTGCCGCTCGCCTAGAGCGGTTCAGCGTTTGATAGAATCGCTGAACCGCTCTAACTCTTTGTATTTCAGCAATTCCCAAGGGGAGGCGCTACGCGCTTCTCCCGGGAAACCGTTACACACTTTTCCTGGAATTGCTCTAGCCCGAGCCCGCGTCAAGCGCGGGGCTCGTACTTCCCTCAAATCAAGCGCCCTGCTCGTTGAACGGGGCCGGTCGCCACTTGACGACATAATTCTCGAAGCGGGTGATGATGAATTCCACCACCAGCGCCATGACGGCCAGGATGATCATGGCGGCGAAGACGCCATTGGCATTGAAGGCGCCCTGCGCGGTGGAGATCAGCAGACCCATGCCTTGCTTGGCGCCGAGGAATTCACCGACCACGGCGCCGACCAGGGCAAAGCCGAAGCTGACATGGAGGCTGGCCAGGATCCAGCTCATCGCCGACGGGATAATGACGGTGCGGGTGATCTGGAAGGGCGAGGCGCCGAGGATCTGGGCGTTGGCGATCATCGCCCTGTCGGCCTCGCGAACCCCTTGGAAGGCGTTGGCGAAAACGACGAAGAACACCATCACCACGGCGAGCGCCACCTTGGACGCCATGCCGAGACCGAGCGCGATGATGAACACCGAGCCCAGAACGACGCGCGGCACGGAATTGGCGATCTTGATGTAGATCGAAAAGACATCCGCCAGCAGCCGGTTGCGGCCAAGAATGATGCCGGCGGCGATGCCGCCGAGCGCACCGATGACGAAGCCGAGGAAGGTCTCCTCCAGCGTCACATAGATCTGCAGCCAGAGCGGACCCTGCGAGGTGCCCTCGGTGATCCACGACCAGATCTGCTCCCAGATACCCGACGGACTGGCGAAGAAGAACGGGTCGATGATGTTGTAGTCGGCGCCAAGTTCCCACAGACCAAGGAAGACGATCAGGATCGCGAACCGCAGACCGATGACCAGGGCATGGCGCCGGCGCAGCCGCGCCCGCGCCCGGGCCTCGGCGATGGCGATCGAGGTTTCGCGCGTGGCGGCCCTGTCGGCCGCCGGAGAGATGGCTGTCATGTCGTTCCCCTCTCAATGGCCGGTTTGCAGGCCACGGCTCTGGCCGAGCTGCACTTCCTCGCGCAGATCGTTCCAGATCACCTTGGCGATCTCGATGAATTTCGGGTCGTAGCGTATGTCGGCCATGACGCGCGGACGCGGCAGGTCGATGCGGTAGACACTTTTGACGGTCCCAGGCCCTGCGGTAAGCACATAAACCTTGTCGGCCAGCGCCACGGCCTCCTCCAGGTCGTGCGTGACGAAGACGACGGAGGATTTCTGTTCCGACCACAGGCCCAAGAGCTCGTCCTGCATGGCGGTGCGCGTCTGCATGTCGAGCGCGCTGAACGGCTCGTCCATGAGCAGAATCTTGGGCTGGTTTATGAAGGTCTGGGCCAGCGCGACGCGCTTGCGCATGCCACCCGAAAGCTGGTGCGGATAGTGCTTTTCGAAGCGTGCGAGGCCGACGCGGGCGATCCAGTCGCGCGCCTTGTCGTAGGCCTCGGCCTTCGGCGTGCCGCGATAGAGTGGACCGGCGGCGACATTGTCGATGACACTGCGCCAGGGGAAAAGCGCGTCCGCCTGGAAGACGAAGCCGATGTCGCGGCTGATATCGGTGACCGGGTTGCCCATGACGCGGACATTGCCGGTGGTTGGCCGCAGCAGGCCGGTGACGAGGTTGAGCGTAGTCGACTTGCCGCAGCCGGTTGGCCCGACGACGCAGGCGAACTCGCCGCGCGCCACCGTCATGGTGAAATCGCGGATCGCCGTCATCATGTGGCCGTCGGGCGTGACGAAGCGCAACGTCACGTCGTCGATGGCGATGGCGGCATCGGCCGGCGGCGCTGCTGGAGACAGCTTCTGCGCCGCCATGGTTTGCAATTGCATGGCACACTCCTGTGGCGGTGGTGCTGGGATACCGGCGGCCCATGGGCTCGCCGTTCATCGGCACCCGGGGAGGCGCCGCTGCCGAATTGATTCAGGCAGCCGGCGCAAGGTGTTGTTTTCAACAGGCGCGGAGAAAGTCCGCGCCTGTTGAGGCAGCCTACTTGGCGGCGTCGACGAATTCCGTCGTGAAGGTTTTCGAGAGGTCGATCTGCTTGCCCTGCAGGCTTTTCGAGAAGGTCGACAGCACTTTCAGAACCGTCTCCGGGCCATCCGCCGGCATGCGCCCGTCGGGCGTGAACATCGCCTTGCCGCCGGCGAGCCCCTTGATATAGAGGTCCTTGTTGCCGGCATAATAGTCCTTCGGCATCTTGTCGGCGATCTCCTCGGCCGAATGGCCGGCGATGAACTTCATCGTCTTGACGAAGGCATTGGCGAGTTTCTGTGCCTCGTCCTTGTGGCCTTCGACCCAGGAAGACTCGACGTAGAAGGATGCCGCCGGATAGTCGCCGCCCAGCGCTTCCTTGGTCTTTTCAGGCGTGCGCATATCGACAAGGATGTTGGCCTCGCCGGTCGAAAGCAGCTTGGCAATCGTCGGTTCGGTGGTCATGCCGGCCTGGATCTGGTCCTGCTTGACGGCGGCGATGAAGGTGTTGCCGGCACCGACCGGCAGAAGCGTGTAATCACCGGGCTTCAGGCCGTTGCGGACGGCGAGATACTGGGTCAGGAAATCGGTCGAAGAGCCGAGGCCGGTGACGCCGAGCGTCGCGCCCTTGAAGTCGGCCGGCGACTTGATTTCCGGGTGCTTGGCCGAGACCAGTTCGACTTCGCCTGGGGCCTGGCTGAACTGGACGATCGACTGGATGTATTTGCCCTTCGACTGCAGGTCAACGGTGTGGTCGTAGAAGCCGACGACGCCTTGCACGGCGCCAGCCAGCAATTCGTTCTCGGCTTCGACGCCGGCCCGCGAGTTGACCAGCTCGACGTCGAGCCCCTCGTCCTTGAAATAGCCGAGCTGCTGGGTGAGCACCGCGGGCAGGTAGATCTGCTTCTCCATGCCGCCGACGATGATGGTGATCTTGTCCGCGGCCGATGCCGCGGTCGCGCCCGTGGCGACTAGGGCAAGCGTCAGCGCCGCCGAACGCAAGATGCACTTCGAGATCAAACCGGTCACGTAATTTCCTCCACCTGGGCGGCGGGCCAATCGGGCCGCGCCGCATTTCCTCCTGCCGGCCGCTCCCGTACCGGTCACGTGGCGAACGCCACAAAACCGTCATGGCATGGCCAAGCTTTCAGCTGGCTTTCAGCCGTTTTAGAGGCTGTTTGATGAATTCCCGCGGAATTGCCGATCAGACCGTGCCGAAACCAAGCACGTCGCGCATGTCGTATTCGCCTGGAGTGCGGCCCGCCACCCAGAGCGCCGCGGCGATGGCGCCACGCGCGAACATGATGCGGTCGCCGGCCGAGTGCGACACGGTGACGGTCTCGCCTTCGGCGCAGAAGGAGACGCTGTGCTCACCGACCATGCTGCCGCCGCGCACCACCGCGAAGCCGATCTCGCCCGCCGGCCGCGCGCCGGTGACGCCGTCGCGGACGCGCCTGGCCACCGTATCCAGTTCGACACCGCGTCCGTCGGCAACGGCCTGCCCCAGCATCAGTGCGGTGCCCGACGGGGCATCGATCTTTTGGCGATGATGCGCCTCGAAAATCTCGGCATCCCAGTCGTCAGGGCCGAGTGCCCGCGCCGCCTGCCCGACCAAACCGACCAGCATATTGAGCCCGAGCGAAAAACTGCCGGAGCGCACGACGGCGATGGTTCTCGCGGCATCTGCAATAATGGCCGCTTCGGCAGCATCGAAACCGGTCGAGCCGATGACCAGGGCTGGCCCGCCCCGACCCGCACAGACTCTCGCCAGGTCGGCGGAGGCCGCCGGTGTGGTGAAATCGATCACCACATCGACCAGGCCGAGCGCCTCGTCGCGGCTGACCAGCCCGTCGCCGACACTGCCTGGGCGGTGAAAGCGGGCGGCAAGCGCCAGACGCGCATCGGCCAGCACGGCGACCGCCATCTGGCGGCCCATACGGCCGAGCGCGCCAGCGATGGCAATCCGGATCGGCGGCCGCGCCATGACTTCCGCTATTTCCACATGCCGCGCATGCGCGCGCCGATATCGACGCGCACCTCCGGCCGGGCTGCCCTGCCCTGCGCCGCCTGTGCGGTCGGCCACGACATCTGCTGGAATGAAGCGAGGATCGAGGCCGGGATGAAGCGGGTGCGCGAGGCATAGAGATGGCGGTCGCCGCGCGCCGCCTGGCCGTGCGGGAAGAAGCGTTGCGGCATGACCAGGTTTAGGCTGTCCTTGGCCCGGGTCATCGCCACGTAGAGTAGCCGACGCTCCTCCTCGATGTCCTCCTTGGTGCCGACGCCGAGATCGGCCGGTATGCAGCCGTCGACGGTGTTGAGCACGAAGACGTTCTTCCATTCCTGGCCCTTGGCCGAGTGGATGGTCGACAGGATCAGATAGTCCTCGTCGCGATGCGGCGGCCCGGCCTGGTCGCTGGTCGCATCCGGCGGGTCGAGCGTCAGCTCGGTCAGGAAGCGTTCGCGTGAGGCGTAGCTCGACCCGATCTGCTCCAGTTGCAGCAAGTCCGCCCGGCGAGTGATCGCATCCTCGTGGATGCGCTCCAGATGCGGTTCGTACCACAGTCTGATCTGTTCGAGATCGGCTGGCCATTTGGCGCCGGCCCGCAAGCCGGAATAGAGCGATACAAAAGACGGCCAGTCGTCGGCGGCGCGCTGCGGTGGGCGCCAGCCGGCCAGGCCCATCGCCTCGTCCAGCGCCGTCGTCATGGTTTCCACGATCTGCGCGGCGGCGGACGGACCGATGCCTGGCAAGAGCTGCAACACACGAAAACCGGCGACACGGTCGCGCGGGTTCTCGGCAAAGCGCAGCACCGCCAGCACGTCCTTGACGTGGGCGGCATCGAGGAATTTCAGGCCACCGAACTTGACGAAAGGAATGTTGCGCCGCGTCAGCTCGATTTCCAGCGGGCCGCTGTGATGCGAGGTGCGAAACAGCACAGCCTGCGATTTCAGCGCGGTGCCGGCCTCGCGCTCCGCCAGGATGGCGTCGCAGACGAAGTTCGCCTGCTCGACCTCGTCGCGCACGCTCACAAGTCTCGGCCTGTCGGCGGATTTGCGTTCCGACCACAGATTCTTGGTGAAGCGCTCCGATGCCTGGCCGATGACCGCATTGGCGGCAGCCAGAATGGTCTCGGTCGAGCGATAATTGCGCTCCAGCATCACCACATCGGCGGTCTGGGCGAACTGCCGGGGAAAATCGAGGATGTTGCGCACTTCGGCGGCGCGGAACGAATAGATCGACTGCGCGTCGTCACCGACCACCGTGAGACCCGCGCCATCAGGCTTGAGCGCCATCAGGATCGAGGCCTGCAGCCGGTTGGTGTCCTGGTATTCGTCGACCAGCACATGGTCGAAACGCCCGCCCAGATGCGTGGCGATCTCAGGCTCGGCCGTCATCTGCGCCCAGTAGAGCAGCAGATCGTCGTAATCGAGCACGTTCTGCGCCTGCTTGGCCTCGACGTAATTGGCAAACAGCTGCTTGAGCTGCTCGGCCCAGCCGGCGCACCAGGGGAATGCGGATCCGAGCACCTCGCCGAGCGGCGCCTGCGCGTTGACGGCGCGCGAATAAATGGCAAGGCAGGTGCCCTTGGTCGGAAAGCGCGCCTCGGTTTTGGAGAAGCCGAGTTCGTGGCGCACGAGGTTCATCAGATCGGCGGAATCCTCGCGATCGTGAATGGTGAAGGCCGGATCAAGGCCGATCTCCAGCGCATAATCGCGCAACAGCCGCGCGCCGATGCCGTGAAATGTGCCGGCCCAGCTGAGCGCATCCGTGATGACAGCGGCATCGCGGCCAAGCACCTCGCCGGCGATGCGCTCGACGCGCCTGGCCATTTCGGATGCGGCACGCCGCGAAAAGGTCATCAGCAGGATGCGGCGCGGGTCGGCTCCCTTGACGATCAGATGCGCGACGCGGTGCGCAAGCGTGTTGGTCTTGCCGGAGCCGGCGCCGGCAATGACCAGCAGCGGGCCGGCAACCTTGCCGTCGCCATGCTCGACGGCCTGACGCTGGGCGTCGTTCAGCCGGGCGAGATAGGCCGGCTGGACGGTCGAGTCCACAAAGGTCGAATCATGGGCGGCGAGGTTCATCGCCCATCAAGCATCGTTTCCGCTTTGTTCGCAACAAGGAAGCAACTGTGCCAATTCGGCGGAGTGGAAAGCTCAGCGTTTCGGATCAACGCCCATGTCCGCCGACTGCCGGCGCAGCGCTTCGCGGTCGTTCTTAGGCGCCGGCAACAGCAGCGGATCGACACTGTCGGGCACCTCTTCGATCATCTTGCGGGCGAGACGGTAAGTGACAAGGGCAAGCGTGCCAACCAGAAGCAAACGGATCATGCGGCGGTCCTCCTTCGCTGGATCAACCGAAGGCAGGGCAATTTGTTCCCTCGGCAAGGGCGGCAACCAAACCGGCAGCACCTCGTTCTCAGTTGGAGGAGGTAGCGATGAAAAAGCCAGGACTGATCCTCGCGCTCGTCGCTTTGGCTCTCTCGGCCTGCGACAACAAACTGCCACCGACAAAGGCGACCGGAGCGGATCGAACCATTGCCGTCGTCAACACCGGCATTGCCGGCCAGTGAACGGTGCCTTCGGGAGAAGAATGGCCGGGTCCGCCTCAACCCATCGCCGCGATGCATTCCTCGAGGCGCTCGAGGCGGAACTTGGCATTGCGCAGTTCATGGCCCGCCTCCTGGCGCCGCTGCCGGTTCTGGGCCGAGGCGGACGTCAGGTTTTGTTCGAGTTCAGCGATGCGTGCGCGCACCTGCCGTGCTTCGTCCTGCCGCAACGCCTTTATCCAGTTCCGTCCGCGCATCCACGGTCCCGCACCACCCCAAGCCGACCGCAATCATGTCAGCAAGAGCCTAACTTACGGCAAGCGCGGATAGTCCAAATTTAATGAAAGCTAATTAGCGCTGGGGAAGAAGGCCGGCGCCGCTTGGGAGGTAATCTGATAGCGCCGGCCAGGCGGATATCAGGTCCGCCGCATGACGGAGGCTAGCTGAGTCTTGCCGCAGCGTCATGGGAGATCAGGGATTTCAGCCTTTTCCGGGCGTTTTCCCCCGGTAAATGCCGCGAAAAGGGCGCCTTCAAGTCGCAAGCCGCTGCCTGGATGTCGGTGGCGCCGCCGCCGGGTTTCTGACATTGTGCGCCGGCGAATGGAGGCGGAGACGCGGTTGTTGCAGGACAGCACCACGGTCGCGATCATCGGCGCCGGGCCGGCGGGCCTGGCGGTTGCCGCGTGCCTGCGGCAAGCCGGGGTGGATTTTGTCATGCTCGAAAAGGAGCAGCAGGCCGCGCCGGCCTGGCGACGCCACTATGAGCGCGTGCACCTGCACACGACCAGGCGTTATTCCTCACTGCCCTTCGTGCCCTTCCCCAAGGATTATCCGCGCTATGTGCCGCGCCATCTCGTGGTCGAATATCTCGACGCCTATGCGAAGCGTTTCGGCCTCGAGCCCCGCTTCGGAGAGACGGTGCGGGCGATCACCCGGCAGGGCCGCGGCTGGCGGGTGGAAGCGACGTCCGGCGCCTTGCACGCTTCGCATGTGGTGATCGCCTCCGGCTACAATGCCGAACCGTTGCTGCCCAAATTCGCCGGCATCGACGCCTTCAAGGGCAAGACGCTGCACAGCGCCGACTATCGCAACGCCGTGCCATTTGCCGGCCAGTCGGTGCTGGTCGTCGGGATGGGCAATACCGGCGCCGAAATCGCGCTCGATCTGGCGGAAGCCGGCGCCCGGCCGACGATCTCGGTGCGCGGCGGCGTCCATATCGTGCCGCGCGAATTGTTCGGCGTGCCGATCCAGATGGTTGGCATGGCGACGCGGTTCGGGCCGCGGCGCCTCAATGACGCGCTGTTCCCGGTCATCCTTGATCTGGTGCTGGGCAGGCTGGAGAAATTTGGGCTCAGGCGGCCGAAGCAGGGGCTGCTGCAACAGATCTCGTTGGCGTCGCGCATCCCGGTGATCGATGTCGGAACCATCGCCAAGATCCGCGAAGGCGCGATCAGGGTGGCGCCCGATATCGCCGGGGTTTCGGAACGTGGCGCCCGTTTTACCGACGGCAGCCAAGGCGAATTCGAAGCCATCCTCTTCGCCACCGGCTACCGGCCAGGTTATGCCAAATTCCTCGAACCCGGCGTCGAGCCCGGCCCGAGCGGCGTCAATGCGCGCGCTTCGGATCTCGGCCTCTATCTGGTCGGCTTCCACAATGCGGTCACCGGGCTGCTGCGCGAAATCGGCATCGAGGCCCAGGCGGTGGCCGACGACATCCGCCAGCGGCAAAACAGGAAAAAGGCGGCTGAACCCTTGCCGGTGTGATTTGCGGCCTGCCTTATCCCAGCACAGTCTTCAGCAACATGCCGGCGATTCCTTCGCTAGAGCGGTTCAGCGTTTGGAATCGCTGAACCGCTCTAACCCTTTGTTTTTACGCAATTCCGGACGGAAACCCGTTATACACTTTCCTGGAATTGCTCTAGCCTGGCGGCGACAAGCGCCGCCATGTTGGATCCAGGTTGGGGTGGGTGGCGGCCCCAACCGGAGCCCATTTACGGTCGAATGGGAAACCGCCAGCCACGGCCGGCAGAGCCAGAATATTGGGTGGCGGTGGTGAGCTTGCGCAAAGCGCCCCTAAAGGGTGTTGCAAAGCCCAGATGCAAAATCGTAGCCTTAAACTGGAAATTTGTGCGAGACTTCGTATTTCATAAATGAGACCACGCGGAGCTTCATGGAGCCTCTCAAATATAGCAATTTCCTAAGAATTTTGGTCCTCCCAAGAATGGTCGAGGATTTTAAATATGATTTATCAGAAAAAGATCTATTTACTAAAATTCTCGATGCGAAGAAAAATCACAGCATCCTGAAAATTAGATTGCGCTTAGACAACATTAACAAGAAATTCTGGATTGAAGCTGGATTATACAGAAACATAACGACTTTTAAGGGAAAATTTATCGAAAATAGGACGGGTAACTTTGTACACGGCTCATTTGTGAATAGTGGAACGTGGATATCATATCCTGCTTTGATTTTATCCTTTCTTGGTTGGATATATTTTCTGATAACAGGTATAAAGTCCCAAGAGATGTTTCTCTATTTCGCTTTTTTTGCGATTTTTCACATGGCAATTTCCATTTCGTTCTATAACCACATACAAAATATTTTAATCTTTCTTGCAAATGAACTGAAGGTCTATCCATCTCAAAGCGAAATCATTTCGAACCACTCCTGAATTTCGCGACACATAGCCCTCGCTGAAGTCTCAACAATATTATCTTTTCAGCTATGCACGGCGCACCGCCGATATTTGCTGTTGTTGCTGCCTCGCCAGATGCACGATCGGAGATCCCTGACCGGCTAGGCCGCCAGCTCGCCCGCCTTGCGCAGCCACACCTTGTTGTCGTGGAAGGCGGCGCCGCCATAGGGCGCGGGGGCATCGGCGCCGGTCAGCACGTTGATGCCCTCGCCGCGCTCATGGGCGCTGTTGGGCCAGATGCCTTCGGCGATCACCACGCCGCGCTTGATGCCGTCGAAGAATTTCGCGTGCAGCACGAGGTCGCCCCGCTGATTGCCGACCTCGACACGGTCGCCATCGGCAAGCCCGAGGTCCGCCGCATCGTCTGGATGCAGGAGCAGTACCGGCCTGCCTTCCTTTTCCTTCGACACCGGTGTCTCGGCAAAGGTCGAGTTGAGGAAGTTGCGCGCCGGCGAGGTCGTCAACCGGAACGGATGCGCCTCGTCGGCCACCTCGATCAGGTCGACATGGTCGGGAAACTCCGGCAGCAGCGCCACCGGGCCGAACAGGCCCATGCTCTTCGGTGGCCGGTTGGGAGCCGCCTGCCCGGTCCAGTCGGCGCGGAAGCGGAATTTGCCGTCCGCATGGCCAAATCCTTTGATGAAATGCGCGGTCTCGAAATCCGGCTGCAAATCGACCCACTTCTCTTCCTTCAAGGAATTGAAGCTGCCCAGCCCGCGCTTGCCCAGAATGATGTCGATATGCTGCTGCTCGGTGAGGCCGAAGCCGGGCCGGTCGGACACGCCCAGGCGCTTGCCGAGTTCTTCGATGACGAAATGGTTGGTGCGCGGTCCTTCCGGCGGCTCGATCAGCTTGGGGCCGAGCGTGATGTGCTGGTTGCCGCCGCCCTTGTAGACGTCGTCATGTTCGAGGAACATCGTCGCCGGCAGCACGACATCGGCGAGCTTGGCCGTATCGGTCATGAACTGCTCGTGCACACAGGTGAACAGATCGTCGCGCAGGAAGCCCTGCTTCACCAGCCGTTGCTCGGGCGCGACATTCACCGGATTGGTGTTCTGGATCAGCATGGCCGTCACCGGCGGTCCGCCATAGAGCGCATCGCTGGCGCCGGTCAGCACCGGGCCGATGCGCGAATGGTCGAGATAGCGGATCGAGGGATCGCGCATCCTCGAGCCTTCCAGCACATCCTGGTTGAGCTTGAAGATGCCGGAATTGGAATGGAAGGCGCCGCCGCCCTCATATTGCCAGGCGCCGGTGACCGCGGCGATGCAGGACGCCGCATGCATGTTGACGGCGCCATTGCGCTGTCGGGCAAAGCCGTAGCCAAGGCGGAAATAGGTCCTTTTCGTCGTACCGACGAGGCGGGCGAAGGCTTCGATCTCGGCGACCGTCAAGCCGGTAATCCCGGCCGCCCATTCCGGCGTGCGGTTGCCGAGATGCGCTTCCAACCCCTTCGGATCATCGGTGTATTTTTCGAGATAGGCGCGGTCGGCCATGCCTTCCCGGAACAGCACATGCATGACCGCGCAGGCCAGCGCGCCATCGGTGCCCGGCTTCAGCACCAGGCCCATATCGGCCTGCTTCATGGTGGCGTTTTCATAGACGTCGATGACGACGATCCTGGCTCCGCGCTCCTTGCGCGCCTTGATGGCGTGGGTCATCACATTGACCTGCGTGACTACGGCATTGGTGCCCCAGATCACCACGCAGTCGGATTTGGCCATTTCACGCGGATCCGGACCGCGCAAGGCGCCCGCCCCCATCATCCAGCCGGTCCAGGCGAGATTGGTGCAGATCGAGCCGAAGAAGCCCGAGTATTTCTTCGCATGCCGCAGCCGGTCGATGCCGTCGCGCTGCACCAGCCCCATCGTGCCGGCATAGTAATAGGGCCAGACCGTCTCCGAGCCGTATTTCTCCTCGGCCGCGATGAACTTTTCGGCGACGAGATCGAGCGCGGCCTCCCAGCTTGCTTCCTGCCAGACGCCGTCGCCCTTGGCCCCTTTGCGCACCAGCGGCTTCAGCAGACGGTCGGGATGATGGACACGGTCGGCATAGCGCGCGACCTTGGCGCAGACGACGCCGGACGTATAGCTGTTGGCCTTGGCGCCATGGACGCGGCCGATGCGGTTGCCATCGAGCAATTCGACCTCGAGCGCGCAGGTCGACGGGCAATCATGCGGACAGGCCGAATGGCCGATGCGAAGCTTGGCGTGCTGGTTCATGGCATTTGTCTAGCGGGTTTTGACGGTGGCGTGTAGGGCCAGATAAGCGGCTCGCCCTCTGGCAATGTGCATTCCGCCAGCCGCCGATTACGGGTCACGTCTCTTGAGAAGCGCATTGTAAGCGCCGCATTTCGGGCAGCGCATGTGTCGTTCGATATGCTCCTCGCCCGCCTCGGTGTCGACCGCGCTCAGGTCGGCCTCGCCACAATCAGGACATTCGACATTTGCCTTCGGATCGAGCGCCAAAACCTTCCCAGCTTCGATCCAGGCATCTGTCGACGTCATGCTACTCCGCCGTCCCTTCCTCATATTCCGCCGACATGGTCAGCCATTTTTCCTCATGGCCGGCCAGCGTCTGGGCAAGCTGCGAGCGTTCCTTGGCGAGCCTGGTCGCCGTCGACGGATCCTTCTCATAGACCGCCGGGTTGGACAGTTCGTCCTCGATGCCGTCGATGCGCTTGCGGATACGGTCCATCAGCGCCTCGGTGGCGCGGATTTCCTTGGCCAGCGGCTCGAAGGCGGCGCGGCGTTGAGCGGCCTCGCGGCGGCGGTCGGCCTTTGAGGCTTTTTCCGCCTCGCGTCGCTCGCGGCGATCGCCGGAGACGCCGGTGACCAGCGTCTTATAATCCTCCAGGTCGCCATCATAAGGATTGACCGCGCCGTCCTTGACCAGCCACAGCCGGTCGGCCGTTGCCTCCAGGAGATGGCGGTCGTGCGAGATCAGGATGACTGCGCCGGGAAATTCGTTCAGTGCATGGATCAGCGATTCGCGGCTGTCGATGTCGAGATGGTTGGTCGGCTCGTCGAGGATGAACAGGTTTGGCCCCTCGAAGGCCGACAGGCCCATCAGAAGCCGCGCCTTCTCGCCACCGGACAGGTCCTTGGCGGGCGTGTTCATCTTCTCGGTCGTGAGACCGAACTGGGCGACGCGGCCGCGCACCTTGGCTTCCGGCGCCTCCGGCATAAGCCGGCGGACATGCTCATAGGCATTTTCCTCGGGACGCAGGTCGTCGAGTTGGTGCTGGGCGAAGATCGCCACCTTCAGCCCGGGCGCCACCGTCATGGTGCCGGTTTCCTGCTTCAGACGACCCGACAGCAGTTTGGCGAAGGTCGACTTGCCGTTGCCGTTGGCGCCGAGCAGCGCGATGCGGTCGTCGGCGTCGATGCGCAGCGTCATCTTCTTCAGGATCGGCTGGCCCTCGGTATAGCCGACATTGACGTTGTTCAGCGCGATGATCGGCGAAGCCACCGTCTTCACCGGTTCCGGGAACGAGAACGGACGCACCGAGTCATTCACGATCGCGGCGATCGGCTTCATCTTTTCCAGCGCCTTGATGCGCGACTGCGCCTGTCTTGCCTTGGAGGCCTTGGCGCGGAAGCGTTCGACGAAGGATTCCATGTGCTTGCGGGCGGCTTCCTGCTTGACCCTACCCTTTTCCTGCAGTTCCTTCTGCTCGGTGTATTGGCGCTCGAACTGGTCGTAGCCGCCGCGCCAGAAGGTCAGCTTCTTCTGGTCGAGATGGACGATCGAGTTGACGGCGCGGTTGAGCAGGTCGCGGTCGTGCGAAATCAGCAGAACCGTGTGCGGATACTTCGAAACGTAGTTCTCAAGCCAAAGCGTGCCTTCGAGGTCGAGATAGTTGGTCGGCTCGTCGAGCAGCAGAAGGTCCGGCTCGGAAAACAGCACGGCGGCCAACGCCACACGCATGCGCCAGCCGCCGGAGAAGGACGAGGCCGGACGGCGCTGCGCGGCGTCGTCGAAGCCAAGGCCGGCCAGGATGGTGGCGGCGCGGGATTCGGCCGAATGCGCGTCGATGTCGGCCAGCCGCATGTGGATGTCGGCGATGCGGTGCGGATCGGTTGCCGTCTTTTCCTCTTCGAGCAGCGCCGTGCGTTCGAGATCGGCCTTGAGCACGATCTCGATCAGCGGGTCCTCGGTTCCTGGCGCTTCCTGCGCCACCTGGCCGATGCGCGTGTTCTTCGGCAGGCTGATCGAGCCTGTCTCGGAGGGGAAATCGCCTGTTATGGCCTTGAACAGCGTCGTCTTGCCGGTGCCGTTGCGGCCGACAAGACCCGCCTTGGTGCCGGCCGGCAAGGTGAGCGAGGCGTGGTCGAGGAGCAAGCGCCCCGCCATGCGGAGTGAAAGGTCGTTGATGATAAGCATGGCCGCGCTTTTGCACTGGACGTCAACGCTTCGCAAGACCTTGCGGGCCAGTTGGCCGCACAAGGCCTGGGAACGGTGCACACAATGCGCCGCCAGAGCAGCCGATCAGTGGCTTGCCATATCGGCCAACAAGACCTCAGGCAGTGGCCTTGCCCCGCTTTGTCGCCTTGGCCACGACTGCCGGCGCGGCGGCCGGCTTGCGGCCAAGCCCCGTCGATTTCGCCAGCGCCGACCGGGTCGCGGAGTAATTCGGCGCGACCATCGGATAGTCCGGCGGCAAGCCCCATTTGGCCCGATAGTCATCAGGGCTCAAACCGTAGTCTGTCCTGAGGTGCCGCTTGAGCGACTTGAACTTCTTTCCGTCCTCCAGGCAGATGATGTAGTCGGGAAATACCGACTTTTTCGGATTGACGGCCGGAACCAGACTCGGGCTTTCAACGACAGCCGCCCCAGCCAGCTTGCGAACCGAAGCACTGACGCTGGCAATCAGGTCAGGCAGGCCGGAAGCCGGAAGCGGATTGTTGCCCACATAGGCCGAGACAATATCGGCGGTCAGCTCGATAACGGTCTTATCCTCGATATTTGACAATTCTTTCACCTTATTTGCGACAAAGTCGTCTACCCCAGTGAAGACTTTTGTCGATGTATCTCTTTAACCGCGTCCCCCAACGGACAGCCAAGTCCCAAAACGAATCAAGACTTGGCATCAACTACTTTTATGGGAAATCGACGTCGCGCAAATTAGAAAATCTAATACTTGGAGGCGGCAGACTTGGTGGGGCGGCTGTCGGCCAATATCTCAAGAATACGCTTCCAGTGGGCACAACGCCCGAAATCCTTCTGTTCAATCGCCTTTTCGGCCTTCATCGCGGCGTAAAGTGGCGCCTCGGCGCCAAACTCCTCGATGAGCCAATGCGCTTCCTGCATGGCCAGCCGTTCATCATCGTCAAACATGGTTTTCCGTCTCCGCACGTTCCAGGCCGACCGCGACGCAACTGCCGATGACAAGGACGGCTCCGGCAACGGCGACCATCGTCAGCCGTTCGCCCGACAACGTCAGCAGCAGCGTCGAAGCGATCGGCGTGAGATAGGCAACGACCGCCACCTTGCCGCTGCCTCCGAGCTTCAAGGCGCGTGACCAGAAGTAATAACCCAGCCCCATCGGGCCGGCGCCGAGATAAAGCCCGAGGGCCAGATCCACCCCGGTGGGCCAGGCAACGCCTTCGCGAGCCGACCATACAAGCGTCAAGGCGACGCCAACCAGCGACGAGGGCAGCAACAGGCGATCCGGCGACGTGGCGAGCCGTCCCACCATCACCGAATAGAAAGCCATGCACAGCGCGGAGCCGAATGCGGCCAAATAACCTACGAGATCGCCCTGTAACCAGGTGTGGTCACGCCCTCCCGAAATCACCAGCGCGACGCCAACGAACCCGAGGGTCGCGGCAAGGCCCAGCAGCGCCGGACGCCGCGGATTTTCGAAGGCGATCACCGCGGCCGCAACCATCAAGGGCCAGGTGTAGGCCACGAGATTGGCTTCGATCACGGGCATCGAGGCAAACGCGATATATTGCAGCACCATGGTGCCGACCAGACCGATGAAACCGACCGCCAGCGGTGCGAGCCTGGCGCTGGCCGCGGCCGGAGGGGACCCCTCGCCGCTCATGAACCGGATCAGGGCGAAGACCATTGCGGCGCCCGCAAATTGCAGAAACTGCACCTGCGACACCGGATGGGTCGCCAGCAGGGATTTGCCGACCAGGGCGTTGGTCGACCACAAAGCCACCGCGCCGGCGGCAAAGACCAGCGCGGATATCGGTCCCGATCCATGCCGCAAGAACCGGCATGGATCCCTGTCTCCACATTCGACCATGATCCTGTCCGAAAGCCTGTTGCCACTTTTGGGGATCATGGGTCGTTACCAGGTTTCCCTGGCTCCGCCCGGAACCGGGGCTTCGGTAGGGGCCGGTGAGGGATGTTCCGCCTCGAACCGTCGATAGGCCGGCAGCTGATTGGTCCAGACATCTTCCGCCAGTTCGTTGACCCATTCGCGGTCGTGGTCGTTGTCGGCGGCAAGATAGAACATCCTGTTGTCGTCGACATAGGGCTTGGCCACCGAGCGCTGGTTGAGCACCAGCGTGACGCGCTCGCCGAACTGGATCGGCGCCGTGCGGTGCAGCACGCCCAGGAACTGGCCGAGCGTCGCGTATTTCATCTTGTGATCGATGCGCATGATGCGGTTGCGCGGAATCTCGCGGCCGGATTCCAGAATGGCGCGGCCGGTCTCGGAATCGTCGCAATAGATTTCGAGATGGCCGCCGACCAGCGGATCGCTGATCGACAGCGGAATGAGCTCGGTGACCGGAACGCCGTCGCAATGCCATTCGACGGCGCCGTCCCGGGGATTCATGAAGGTAACGGTCGAACCGACGATCGACAGCGGATAGGGCTCCAGCTTCGTGCCCATCATGTCGGACAGCCGCTCCAGACGCAACTTGTCGTGCAGCAACTCCTTGATTTCGGGGATGAAACGGTCGGCGCCGGTGATGAAGGTCAGATCGAGGTGCTTGTGCACGGCATGGCTGGCCTTGAGCTTCAGGGCAGCCTCCTCGATCGCGGCAAGCAGTGCCGGGTCATAGCCATGCAGATACTGCGCAACGCCGAAACTCGACACTTTCCAGGCGGTTTCGTGGCCGATAATGGCCTCGCGGCTCATCGCATAGCGCAGTTCGGGTATGGTATGTGCGTTCATAGTACTTCTCCAAGTGGGGGCAAACACTTGGTTAACAGTCGATTAAATTAGTCCCCCCTGTAAAATTAGGAATGCTAGTGCTACCGTAAGCCCAGCTTAAGGTCGAAACCCGTGCGTCTGCTCAGTCAGGTCAACCTCAATTCGCTGAAGATCGTGGAGAGTGCCGCGAGGCACGGGAATTTCACGCGTGCCGGCGAGGAGCAGTTCATCACCGCCTCGGCGGTCAGCCAGCGCGTCAAGAGCCTGGAGGATCAGCTGCGTTTCAAGATCTTCCAGCGCGGAGGCAATGCGGTGTCGCTGACGCCGGAGGGCGAGACCTATGTCTCGCGCGTTCGCGAGGCGCTGGAGCGGATCGTCGCCGCCAGCATGGAAGCGACGGGGCAATCGCAGGAACATGTGCTGAAGATATCCGTGCTGCCGACCTTTGCCGCGCGCTGGCTGTTTCCGCGCCTGCCGCTGTTCCAGCGGCAACATCCCGATATCGTAATGCGGGTTTCGACCTCGTACGCGACGCATGAGTTCACCACTTCCGAGTTCGATCTCGAAATCCGCTATGGCGACGGCCATTTCAACGGGCTGCCCTGCGACCTGTTGTTTCGCGAAGACCTGACGCCGGTGTGCAGCCGCAGATTGTTCCATGAGGTTCTGGGCGGCAAGCCGGTGTCAAAAGTGACGCCGGACGACCTCAAGCACTTCACGCTGCTGCATTCCGACACCTGCACCCAGAACTGGCAATCCTGGCTTGGTTTCGCCGGCGCCAGTTTCGTGCTCAGCGAAACCAAGAGTATCTATTTCGACTCGTGCATGATGTCCTACGAGGCCGCCAATGCCGGCATGGGTTTTGCCGTGGCCAACCGCGCCTATATGGCCAGCGATATCCGCGCCGAAAGGCTGGTCGCTCCGTTCGCCGTCCACCATCCGAACACGGCCGGCTGGTATTTCGTGTCGCCCCACAAGAGCCTTGCGGCGCGCAAGGTGCTGCGGTTCAAGCAATGGGTGATGGCGGAAGCGGCTCTGACACAGAGCCAATTGGACGACGAAGTCACCGGCGTGGCTTCGGCGGCTGGCTGAAAAAGCGGCGATAGTCCGCGCGAACCGCTCGCCCTCGACTGTAGACGCAACCATCCGGATCAGGCGAAGGCCCGGCCTTCCTCGGTGCGCTGGAAATGCGCCAGGTCAAGCGGCACGGACGGGCGGCCGAGAACCGTCAGGATCATATGCGCCTGGCCTCGGTGGTGCGTCTGGTGGTTGAAGACATGGGCCAGCGCGGGCGCCAGGCGCTGCGAGACGGTGCGCATGTCCGATACGGTCATGTAGGTGAAACGACCCGACAGCGCCTTGTCGCTCAAGCCTCCGAGCCAGTCGATAATCCGCCGGTCCTCGGTCTCGCGCGCTGTCCTCAGGACAGGCAAGGCCCGGTACAATATAGCGTCCAATGTCGTCGGCGCGGCGCCTTCGCCGGTGAAGCGCTTCATCCAGATGCGATCGGCGGCGAGCAGGTGGTTGAGCGTGCCCATCAGCGAGCCGAAGAACGCACCGACGTCGCGATTGAATTCCTCGTCGTTGAGATCGTCGGCGGCATCGTAGATGCGGCCATTGGCCCATTGATTGTAGGCCGCAAACATCATGAAGTGCTGTTTCATCTTTCTCCCGCCGCGCCTGTTTCGGGTGCCGGGAGCGATACCTAGAGCAATTCACCGTTTCACGGAAACGGTGAATTGCTCTAACTGTTTGTTTTGACGCAATTCCCAAGGGAAAGCGCTGCGCGCTTTTCCCGGGAAAACCGCTCGCACTTTTCCTGGAATTGCTCCAGACCGCAAAGGAACCCGTGCCAATGACCATTCTGCTCTATGATCTAGTTGGCCGTGACGAGGCGCGTCCGTTCAGTCCGCATTGCTGGAAGGCAACAATGGCGCTGGCCCACAAGGGGCTCGATATCTCGACCGCGCCGACGCGTTTTCTCGACGTGCCGGCCGTTGAGGGCGGCGTCTCGAAAACCGTTCCGGTGATCCGCGACGGCGACAAGGTCGTCGCCGATTCCTTCGCCATCGCGCTTTATCTCGAAGAGGCCTATCCGGATCGCCCGACGCTGTTTGGCGGCGAAGGCGGCAAGGCGATGGCGCGCTTCATCGAGCGCTGGTCGCAATTGACCATCCACCCTTATGTCACCGCCGCGGCGGTGGTTGACCTCCACGCCATGCAAGACGAAGAGAACGCCTCGTATTTCCGCAAGAGCCGGGAGCAGCGCCTCGGCAAGCGGCTGGAGGACGTCGTCGCCGCACGCGATGCCGGCCTGGCTACCTTCCGGGCGGCGCTGGAGCCGCTCCGCTCCATGCTGAGCTATCAGCCGTTTATCGGCGGCGCCTCGCCGCTGTTTGCCGACTATATCGTTTTCGGCGCACTGCAATGGGCACGCATCGCCATGCCTTACAAATTGCTCGACGACAGCGACGTGGCGGCGCAATGGTTCGCCCGCTGCCTCGACCTGCATGGCGGACTGGCACGAAAGGTTTCCGCCGCGGCGTGACGGCCGCAAACGCAGGCCCTGCCCGTCAGGCAGCCTGAGCGCCCCTCGACCTGTTGCGAAAATCAGCGGCGGGTAGCTGTCGCTACTTGGCCGACTTCTTTGGCTTGCTGGCTTTCGGCTTGCTGGCTTTCGCGGCGGCCTTTTCTTCCTTGGGGGCGGCTTTTGCCTTGCCGACGGCAGCTGCCTTCTTGGCTGGTTTCTTGCCTGTCGACGGGCTACCGGCGTCCTCCCGATCGACGTCGGCCGCCGCCTGGTGCCAATGGCGTTCGTGGTGTCCGGCCGGTTGCCCTTCTTCCTGCCAGATCTGATGTGCGCGGTTGCGAATGCGCTCCTGACGATCGTCTGTCATGGTCATGTTGTCTCCATGCGGGCCGACTTCAGCGCGGCGCCGACCGGGCAACTATAGCAAGCAATCCGTTGCTTTACAGCCATCTGATCCTGCCTGCCTTCAGCGACCAGCCACGGAAGCGCTGGCCGTTCGACGCTCGCTTTCGCTCCCCAGCCCATTCGGGCTGCTGATAAAACCGGACAACTCATCTGCTACCTAATCCGGACAACTCGTCTGCTTACGACAGGACCGCTCCTCACCCCTTGGCAATCAGCCGGGCGGCTTGTATAGAGCCCGCCACTCTCAATTCAAATCCAGACAAGGACCACCCATGGCGCTCGAACGCACCTTCTCCATGATCAAGCCGGACGCTACGCGGCGCAACCTCACCGGCGCCATCACCAGGATGCTGGAAGAAGCCGGCCTGCGCGTCATCGCCTCGCGCCGGGTGTGGATGAGCCGCCGCGAGGCGGAAGGCTTCTACGCCGTCCACAAGGACCGTCCGTTCTTCGGCGAGCTGGTTGAGTTTATGTCGTCGGCGCCGACAATCGTCCAGGTGCTGGAAGGCGAGAACGCCATCGCCAGGAACCGCGAAGTCATGGGCGCCACCAACCCGGCCAACGCGGCCGAAGGCACCATCCGCAAGGTGCATGCGCTGTCGATCGGCGAGAACTCGGTGCACGGCTCGGACGCGCCGGAGACCGCCGCGCAGGAGATCAAGTACTGGTTCTCGGACACCGAGATCGTCGGCTGAGCCGACACCGTAACGCTCCATGCGAAAGGCCGGCGTTTCGCCGGCCTTTTTCTTGAGTGCAATCAGCTCGCGGCGCTGAAGCGCAGGATTTCGCGGCCGTCCTTGTCCGAGATGACGAGCCTGCCGGCATCGACATTGAATGAAGCAGCCTTGGCCAGCGCACTGAAAAGCGCTTTTTCCTCGGCCATGACCTCGGGCGCGCAAGCCTTGTAGGTCGAGCCTATATCGCTGATCGCGATGGTCTGGCCATCGACCTTGGCGGTGGCGAAATAGGTGTTGCAGGGGCCGCTGCCGCCGGCCTTGCCAGCCTCGCTGACCCTGAAGGTCGCTTGCGGCGCGGCGATGGTGCCAACGCCGTCGACATAGTCGACCAGCCAGACCTGATCAAAGACAGAAGCCGCCGGCTCGGCGTTCGGTGCCACCATCTTCAGCATGACGGTCTGGGGCGCGTCGGTCAGCGGATCGACCTGATGGCGCATGTCGGAGATGAACATCAGTCTGCCATCGACGACGATCCGAGCCTGCAAGGCATAGGTCATCCTCGGCTCGATGAGCGAAGGGTCGAATTTGATCTCGAAGCTGATCGGCACCTGGCCGGCCGGCTTGACGGTTTGCTCGCCGATGATCTTGGCCGGCGCGTCGGCGAGCGAGACATCGGCAAGCTGGACGGAAAGCACGGCGCTGGGTGGCAAGGCGATGCGCTCGCGATAGATCACCTCGCCGCTCACCGTCTTTCCGGCGGCCACGGAGAGCTCCGGCACCGCCAGGATACCGACGACCAGAGGCACGAAACCGAAGACGAAGAACTCCGCGAGCCTGTCCAGCATGACCATCTCCCTTGCCCCGGACTGCCAAACCCCAGGCTGATCAACCTCACGCAATTGGCCAAAGGATTGCGGTCAATGCATGGCTGCGGCAGGGATTTATTCGGAGGGCGATTTCCAGCGCTTTGCCGCTTCGGCGTCGGTTTCCTTGGCTTCGACCCAGCCGCCCTCGGAGCCGTCGGTGCGATGTTCCTTCTTCCAGAAGGGCGCGCGTGACTTGAGGTAGTCCATGAGGAAGTTCGCCGCCTCGAACGCCGCCTGGCGGTGCGCGGAAGCGGCGACCACCAGCACGATGTTGTCCCCCGGCGCGATCTTGCCGTGGCGGTGGATGACGGTGAGACCTTGCAGCGGCCAGCGCTCGGTGGCTTCGGTTGCGATGCGGCCGATCTCGGCTTCAGCCATGCCGGGATAATGCTCAAGCTCGAGTGCCGAGAGCGCACCCTGCTCGTCGCGGCACAGGCCGGAGAAGGTGACCACCGCGCCGATGTCGGCGCGGCCTTGCGTCAGCCCGGCGATTTCGGCCGCGACGTCGAAATCCTGGCGCTGGATGCGCACGGTCGGCACCAGGACGGCCGACATGAGTGTCAGCCCCCGGTCATCGGCGGAAACAGCGCGATCTCGCGCGCGCCCGATATCTTCTCGCGATGGTCGACATGTTCCTGGTTAATGGCAACGCGGATCACGTCGGGATATTGCAGAGCGTGCTGGTAGCCTTCGCCGCGCGATTGCAGCCAGCGCAAGAGGTCGGCGACCGTCTCGATGCCGGCGGGCAATTCCACGTTTTCCTCGGGCATGCCGATCCGTTCGCGCACCCAGGCGAAATAGATGAGACGGGTCGTCATCTCACTCGTCCATGATGTGCTTGAGGCCGGCGCGGAAATAGTCGTAGCCGGTATAGAGCGTCACGAGGGCAGCGATCCACAAGAGCACGAGTCCGGTCTGCGTGGTCAGCGGGAAGATCTTGTCACCGGCAGGGCCTGCCAGCAGGAAGGCGATGGCCACCATCTGGATAGCGGTCTTCCATTTGGCAAGCTGCGTCACCGGGACCGACACTTTCAGCGCCGCCAGGTATTCACGCAGACCCGAAACCAGGATCTCGCGGCACAGGATGATGATCGCCGCCCACAGCGACCACCCGGCTATGCCGGCATGGCGGTCGGTATCGGCGGCCAGCAGCAAGAGACAGGTTGCGACCAGAAGTTTGTCGGCTATCGGATCGAGCATCTTGCCGATGTTGGACGTCTGCTGCCAGGCCCGCGCCAGGTAGCCGTCGAGATAATCGGTGATCGAGGCCAGCAGGAAGATGATCAGCGCCGACCAACGCGCGAAATCGCTCGATTTCAGGTGCCCTTCGAGAAAAAAGCACAGCACCACCAGCGGCACCGCGACGATGCGGGCGTAGGTGAGCATGTTGGGCAGGTTAAACGCGCGCTGGGCCATATCTGGTGGACTCTTTCTGCCTGCGTACTCAAATCAGAAGCGGATGTAGGGGGTCAACAGCCGAGATTCGATTGGCCAGACGAAAATAGCACCCTGACCGTCAGCTCTCATGGAAATGATTGTAGACCAGTTTTGCCACTTGCTCGGAAATACCGTCGACCTTGACCAGATCCTCGACCGCGGCGCGGCTCACCGCCTTGGCGGTTCCGAACGCCAGAAGCAGCGCCCGTTTGCGGCCGGGACCGATTCCGGCGATCTCGTCGAGCGGGCTCTTGACCAGTTCCTTCTTGCGGCGCGCCCGATGCGAACCGATGGCGAAGCGGTGGACCTCGTCGCGCAGGCGTTGGACGAAATAGAGCACGGGGTCGCGCACGGGGAGCGAGAACGAGTCCCTGCCCTTGACGAAGAAGCGCTCGCGGCCAGCATCGCGGTCCTGGCCCTTGGCGATACCGATGGCGACGACGCGGTCCTCGATGCCGAGATCGGAAAGGATCTTGCGCACCGCCGTCATCTGGCCCTGGCCACCATCGATGAGGATGACATCGGGCCAGGCAGGGAAGCTCCCGGAGATGTCGTCCTCGATATCCTCACCTGGATCCCCTTGGGCCGTGTCGTCGGGGGCAGCATTGCCATGTTCCCTGAGCAATCGCGAAAAGCGCCGCTCCATTACTTCGCGCATCATGCCGAAATCGTCGCCCGGCGTGATCTCCGTCGAGCGGATGTTAAATTTCCGGTACTGGTTCTTCACAAAGCCTTCCGGCCCCGCGACGACCATGGCGCCGACCGCGTTGGTGCCCATGATGTGCGAGTTGTCGTAGACTTCGATGCGCACCGGCGGCTTGGCCAGGCCGAAGGTCTCGGCGAAACCGGCAAGCAGCCGGGCTTGCGTCGAGGTTTCGGCCAGCCGACGGCCAAGCGCCTCACGCGCATTCTGCAAGGCGTTGTCCGTCAGGTCCTTTTTCTCGCCGCGCTGCGGCACCGAGATCGCCACCTTGCGGCCGGCACGGGTCGAGAGCGCCTCGGCCAGCAGTTCCTGGTCCTCGACGGTCTGCGACAAGAGGATGGCGCGCGGCGTCGGCTTGTCGTCATAGAATTGCGCCAGGAACGAGCCCAGCACTTCCGATCCTTCCAGCGCCGGATCGGCCTTCGGGAAATAGGCGCGGTTGCCCCAGTTCTGGCCGGTTCGGAAGAAGAACACCTGGATGCAGACCTGGCCGCCTTCCTGATGGATGGCGAAGACATCGGCCTCGTCGACGGTCGCCGGGTTGATGCCCTGATGGCTCTGCACATGCGACAAGGCCGCCAGCCGGTCGCGATAGATGGCGGCGCGCTCGAAATCGAGATCTTGCGAAGCCTGCTGCATGGCGGCCGAAATCTCGGTCTTCACCTTCTGGCTGCGGCCGGACAGAAAATCCTTCGCTTCGGCGACCAGCTCGGCATAACCCTGATGCGAGATTTCGCCGGTGCACGGACCGGCGCAACGCTTGATCTGGTAGAGCAAGCAGGGCCGCGTGCGGTTCTCGTAGAAGGAATTGGTGCAGCTTCTGAGCAGGAAAGCGCGCTGCAGCGAATTGATGGTGCGGCCAACGGCGCCCGCCGAGGCAAACGGGCCGAAATAGTCGCCCTTGCGCGAGCGCGCGCCGCGGTGCTTGTAGATGCCGGGCGAGACGTGGTCGCCGGTCAGAAGAATATAGGGGAACGACTTGTCGTCCCGCATCAGCACATTGAATCGCGGCCGCAAACGCTTGATGAGATTGGCTTCGAGCAGCAGCGCCTCGATCTCGGTGCGGGTGACGACGAACTCCATGGTCGACGTCTCGCGCACCATGCGCCCGATGCGATTGGTGTGGAATCTGCCTTGCGCGTAGTTTGTGACACGCTTCTTCAGGCTGCGCGCCTTGCCGACATAGAGCACGTCGCCGGCGGCGTTCATCATCCGGTAGACGCCGGGCGCATTGGGCAGCCGCTTGACCAGTGTCTGGATCACCTCGGCGCCGACCATGCCTTCGGCGTCGCCGGCATGCGGCGTCCAGTCGATGGCCGTGAAGGCGACATCCGGGCCGGCGGGCTCGACGATCTCCTCGATCGCCTCATCCTCGAGGTCGATTTCGGGAGGAAGATCGTCGGCGCCGCCGCGCGCCTTGTTCTTGTGATCCAAAGGACTCATTCCGTCATGCCTGTCACATCGGGCGTCTGCCATGCAAGATGCTGGCCGCCATCGAGGGCGATCATCTGGCCGGTGATCGAGCGCGCCTCCCAGAGATAGCGGATGGTGGCGCCGAATTCCGGCAATTCCGGGCCGCGTTTCAGGATCAGGCCGGCGACCTGCGCATCAAAGTCGGCATCGTCCTGGCGCGCGTTCTTCAGCGTCGGACCCGGCCCGATCGCGTTGACGCGAATGCGCGGCCCGAGCGCCTGCGCCAGCATCTGCGTCTGGGTCCACAACGCCGATTTGGACAGCGCATAGGAAAAATAGCGCGGCGTCGGCCGCCAGACACGCTGGTCGATGACGTTGACGATCAGCCCCTCACGCCCTTGCGGCAAGGAGCGGGCGAAATTCTGCGCCAACAGCGCCGGCGTCTTCACGTGAATGGCAAAGTGGCGATCCCAGGCCTGCCAGTCGAAATCCTCGACGGAATCATCGACGAAAAGCGATGCGTTGTTGACCAGCAGCGAGATTGGGCCGAGCGCCGCTTGCGCCTGGCCGACGAGGTGGCCAACAGCATCCATGTCGGTCAGGTCAGCCGCTACCACGGCGGCGCGTCCGCCCGACCGGTTGATCCCCGCGGCCAATGCATCCGCCTCGTCGTGCGAGCGATTGGAATGGATGGCGACCGCGAAACCATGGCTGGCCAGGTCCTCGACGATCGCCTTGCCGATCCGTTTCGCTCCACCGGTCACCAGCGCCACGGCAGCGGCTGTGCTCATCTGTTGTCAATCCTCAATTTCGGCCCGAAAACGCGACGCCGGCGAAATATGGCCCGGCATGCGTTAAACGGCGTTCGCACCTGGGGCAGCATTGTGGCGAAGTGCCCAGTCCGGCAGGCTGAGCCCTCTTGGACGCGGAACCGCCGGACCGCAATATAGGACGCTGGACTCCTTGCACCAAGCGGTGTGCGGCGCAGCATGATCTCGCTGCTGACATTTCGCTGTTGCGAAGATGCAACGTCAAGGTTCTGCCTCATTCGTGCCGGGGAATGACCCAAGTTCAGGTTCGGTTCAGCCGCATTTTGACACGACATTTGGAACCGACGAACGCCAGATCCGTTTCACCCCCCGGACGGGTTGATGGCGATCGTGAGAAACAAGCCTGTGTCCTGTGGCTTAAGGAGTAAAGAACAATGCAAGCCAATCTCAAATTCGCACGGCCGCTGGCTGTTGCGCTCGGGCTCTTCGCCCTCGGTGGTACCGCTTATGCTGCGGACGTCGTTTCGGAAGAGCCGCCGGCACCCGCTCCGGTTGCCGAACTGCCCGTCGCCTCGTGGGCCGGTCCCTATGCCGGTATCAACCTCGGCTACGGCTTCAGCGGCCGTACCAAGGAAAAGGATGCCGGCTTTGAAACCGACACCAAGGGCTTCGTCGGCAGTGTCTTCGGCGGCTATCAGTGGCAGCAGGAGAACTTCGTGTACGGCGGTGAAGCCGAACTCGGCTACAACGGCGTCAAGGGCGACGACAACGGTGTCCACTCCAAGGGCGGCTTCGAGGGCTCGCTGCGTGCCCGTCTCGGCTACGCCGTAACCCCGGAAATCCTGCTCTATGGCACCGGCGGTCTCGCCGGCAAACACCAGAAGGTGGAAGATGACACCTTTGGCAGCGACACGGCGACCATGCTCGGCTGGACGGCCGGCGTCGGCACCGACATCAAGCTGACCGACAACGTGTTCGGCCGCGTCGAATATCGCTACACCGATTTCGGCTCGAAGAGCTTCGACGGTATCGGCAAGGTCAAGGCGACGGACAACCGCGTCACCTTCGGCGTCGGTATGAAGTTCTAAGTCGTTCAAGCCACGACACGAAAAGCCGGGCCTCGCGCCCGGCTTTTTTGTGCGGTCTCTGCTTCTTTGTGCGATCTCTCAGGCCGGCACCGCCGACTTCAGTTCCGGAAATTTCTCGTCGAAGCGCGCGGCCCAGCGGGTCAATCGGCCCCGGCCCTTTTCCCATTGCCCGCCGAAGCGCAGCGACAGGTAGCCAAGGGTGGCGCGCAGCGCCATCTGGCCGGCCGTGATCTTCTTCGGCAGTTTGGGCGGATTGGCATTGAGCAGATCGAGTGCGGACGTGATCTTGGCCCACTGGCGGTCGAGCCAGGGCTGATAGACCATCTCTTCGGGACGGGTGCGGCGTTCGTACACCATCGACAGCGCGCAATCGCAGATACCGTCAGCCAGCGCCTCCAGAACTTCCGCTTCCAGCCGCTTGTCGGGATTGCGCGGCAACAACGCGCTCTTCGAAATCCGGTTGAGGTGCTGGGTGATGGCGCGGCTGTCATAGATCGAGCGCCCATCGTCGAGCACCAGCACGGGAATCTTGCCGAGCGGATTGGCGTTGATCAGTTCGGCCGGTCTGTCCTCGGTCTTGATCGGCACAAGATCGATGGCGACCCCGGCATAGGCCGCGGCCATCCTTACCTTGGAGCTGTAGGGAGAGGTGGATGCGTAGAGCAGCTTCGGCATGATCGGGTTCCTGTTTGCGGACATCCAGTGTCGACCGCAGGGCGGTTGTGATCAATCGCCAGGATAAAAAAACAGCAGCCAGAAACCGGTTGCGGTTTCCGCCCGGCGTCACGAGAAGCCCAAACTGGAAGCCTACAAACCGATATGCTGTAAAATGTCAGCAGGCCACGACAGCAAGCTGCCGGGATTCAAATCCTCGCATACGCACTTTACCGGTGCCCACACTTCACAAGGGCCAGGCGTCGCGCCGAAACCTTCGCCGATCCCGGCAAGGACAGAACAAGGCGGGCGAGCGAGGCAGCCAACCGGCGCCTCGCTTTGCTTGCCCCCTCGGCCGATCCCAATGCTCAGCCCCGAGGGCTGAACCCGCTGCCGAATTTGCTCCGATCCAGAGCGCCAGAGCGTCCTTGCCGGATCCCGAAGGACACGCGACGCCCCGACGATCCGTCTACTTCTTGGCCGGAGCCTTCGCCTTCGCAGGCGCTGCCTTTGCCTTCGGCGCCGGGGCCTTCTTCACCGCCGGCTTGGTCGCGGCGGCGGCTGCTTTCGCAGCTGGCTTGGTCGCTGCTTTCGCGGCCGGCTTTGCGGCAGCTTTGGCGGCTGGCTTTGCCGCGGCTTTCGCGGGCGCCGCCTTCTTGGCAGCGGGCTTCGCCGCCGCCTTAGCCGCGGGCTTGGCCGCTGCCTTGGCCGCTGGCTTCTTGGCCGGTGCGGCTTTCGCTGCCGGCTTCGCTGCCGCCTTCGCGGGCGCTGCCTTCTTCACTGCCGGCTTCGCGACAGCCTTGGCCGCCGCCGGCTTCTTGGCCGGTGCTGCCTTGGCTGCCGGCTTTGCCGCCGCCTTGGCAGGTGCTGCTTTCTTCACTGCCGTTGCGGCCTTCGCCGCGACTGCTTTTGCGGGTGCTTTCTTTGCCGGTGCCTTGGATGCCAGTGCCTTGGATGCCGGCGCTTTAGATGACTGCTTAGCCATGTCATGCCCCTTCACGTTATGCCGATGGCCGTGAATGACCTCGGCGCGCAATGCATATCTGACTCGCGTCTCGCTAGCCAGCGAAGCAATGGTATGATTTTCTCAGTTTAAATTTTGGTTGCGATCGACACACAATCACACTCATCACCGGAAAAATCCGCTGTTGGTCTTCCGACGTCGCCAGCAATTTGACGCCGGCATTCTCGACGCGAGGCCGCCATCAAGCGCCGAAGAATAGCGAACTGCTTCACGCATGATCTTCGGCCGTCAATATCATGACCCGCCATCTCATCGAGGCGATCATCTTTTGCAGGCGAGCGGTTCGCGCGGATCACGAGCGCGATGCGACACACAATCTGAAGATCACCTTGTCAAGCAGGCGTCAAGCTCCTGCCTTCTGGTTGACAGAATACTCTGCGTGACAGAGTATTCTGTCAAAGAATGGAATCGTGCTTTCGATTTCGGCCGTGCAAAGGAAAAGGGATGCCACCTCTGTCCGAGATTGCCGGGTCACGCGGCGACAGCTCAAGGCTTGTCGCACTGGAGCCTCTCGATGAGCGCGGATGACATTATCCACCAGAGTACACGGCTCAGGATCATGGCCGTCCTCAACACGCTGGAAAGGCGCGAGGCACTGGAGTTCCCCCAGTTGAAGACCATGATCGAGGCCACCGACGGCAATCTCGGGGCGCATCTCGATACGCTGGCCAGAGCTGGCTATGTCGATATTGAAAAGCTTTTCGTCGGACGTCGGCCGCGGACACGGATCAGCGCGACGACGGCCGGTCGGCGGGCCTTTCGTGGTCACATTGCTTTTCTTCGCAAGCTCATCGATGGGGCTGAGCCGGCGCGACGCAGGAAATAGTGGAGTTCCCCGTCCCGGACCAACGAGCCGCGCCAGCTCTTTGCCTGGAATTGCCTCAGCGCGTGGCGACAACCGCGACGCCGGCGCCGATCATCACGCCGCCCGCCGCGCGGTTGACCCGGCGCACGATCCTGGGCGTGCGCAACAGATTGCGAGCGCGGCCGGCGAGAACGACGTGTCCGCCGATCACCACGATTTCGACAGCCAGGATCACCGCGATCAGGATCCCGAGATGCGCTGACGTGAGCGCGGTTCCGACGACGTTCGGCAGCAGCGCCACGTAGAACAATGGCATTTTCGGATTGCCGAGGTTGAGGGCGACACCCGTGGCGAAGATCGACAACAGCCCTCGCCGCCCGGAGACAGGCTTCAGCTCCGGCACCACCGGCGCGGCCGTCCAGAGCCTGATGCCCATCCAGATCAAATAGGCCGCGCCGCCATACCGAAGGACGGTCATGACGAACGCCATCTTGGTGGCGATTATCGACAGGCCAAAGGCGGCGAGCACCAGAAAGATGAGGATGCCGACCACGGTGCCCGCACCATAGGCAACGCCCGACGCGGCGCCGCTGGAGATCGTGCGGGCGACGATCGTCATGTTGTCTGGGCCAGGACTGGCGGCGAACACGAAGAACGCGGCGGCGAAGGCAAGGATGGTGGCAAGGTCCATGGGACTCCCGAAAGTGATGTTGCTCTCGGGTGTTCAGGTTAGCCGATGCGGCCGCCGCAGGCATCAGAAAAATCAGGATCGACAATTGTCACTGACGACACCGACCGGGTGTACGTTATCGTCACGACTGATAGCCGAGACAAATGGCGCCGAGCGCGACGACGGCGCAGGCGCCGACCCGCCGAGGGGTCAGCGTTTCGCCGAGAAACATCCGGCCGATGAAGGCCGCGAAGACGACGCTGGTCTCGCGGATCGCGGTGATCGGACCGGCAGGCCCGAGCGCGAAGGCCGCCACCACGACGCCATAGGCCAGAAGTGCGAACAGGCCGCCGCCCAGTGCCTTCCAGGTTTCCGGTGCCCGCATGTCGACGGCGAGCCTGCCGCGAAAGGCGACGAAGGTCGCCGGCAGCAATGCGCCGTAGGCCAGCAGGACCCAGGCGGTGTAGGCGCCGACATTGCCCGCGGCGCGAACGCCGATCGCGTCGACCATCGCATAGGAGGCGATGATTGCCCCCGTTGCCAGCGCATAGAGGATCGATGTCGTGGAGGCTCTTCCTCGCCCGAGCGAAAGAGCCATGATGCCGCCGCCGACCAAGGCAACGCCCACGGTCTCAGGAGCGGTGAGATGCTGGCCGGTCAGCAGGAACCCGCCGAGCGTGACGAGCAGCGGCACGCTGCCGCGAACGATCGGATAGACCTGTCCCAGTTCGCCATATCGGTAGGCGGCCACCAGGAACACGCTGTAGCCGACCTGGAGGCAGGCCGAGAGCCCGACATAGGGCCAGGCGGCCGTCGCTGGAAGACCGTTAAGGATTGCCAGGGGAATGGCAAGCGCGGTGCTGGAGAAGCTCATGACGGTGACGGTCCACAACCTGTCGGCGCCCGTTCGCAGGAAGGCGTTCCAGCTTGCGTGAAGGATCGCCGCGAACAGCGCCAGCCCTATGACCAGCGGGCTCATTGCGGCCTGCGCGAGGCCGCGATGATGTCCAGGGCGGCCTTGCGGGCTTCGCGGATGGCGGCATCCCCCTGCCCCATATGCGCCATCAGGGTCGCGCCTTCGATCAGCATCAGGAGGGTCGATGCCGCGCTCTCGGCCCGCCCGCGCGGCATCACCTGCGCGAGGATCGACCGCATGCGCTGCCTGAGGCCATTCTTCTGCCTGGCGACGGCCTTGAACACCGGATGCTGGGGATCGCCGAACTCGGCCAAGGCGTGGGCAAACAGGCAGCCATGAAAATCCGGCCTGCGGAACCAGCGGCCATGCCAGTCGAAAATCTTCGCGATTTTCTGCTCCGGCGTGATGCCCTCCTGGGCGAGCTGGTCGAGCTGGTCGTCAAAACGCCTGGCGCGATAGTCCAGCACCTCGACGATCAGCTCGTCCTTGCTGGGGAAATGGCGATACATCGTCATCTTGGCCACGTCGGCCTCGGCGATTATCCGGTCGATGCCGGTGGCATGGAAGCCGGCGCGCTTGAACAGCGCATAGGCCGTTTCGACGACATGCTGGCGTTTGTCGGAGAGAGGCGACGGTGTCATGGCGGCTACCAAGTGATGAGACAGGTCTGTCTCATCACAGTGTAGCGGAACGCGCCTTCTGTCAACACAGGACATCAAAGCGCCTGCGACCCTTTCAGGTAGCAGGCGCGAAAAAGATCGGGAAGGAAGAGACGCGTTCAGCGCAGGACGCGGCAGCGGCCGTTATAGACCATCCAGCGATCGAAGCCCGAGACGCAGAACTCGACATTGTCGCCGATCGAGGCAAAGCCCTGGCCCTCCTCGATCAGATAGAAGATCGACCGGTCCCGGCCATCCGACAGGCTGACGGTTGCGCGGCAATAGTGACGGCCGATCGGCCACTCCTCGCTCGCCTGCTCATAGCGGTGCTGGCGAATGTCGCGAAAATCGGTGATGGCGACGTCGGGTAGATGCGGCACGTGGTGCACCTGATAGGAGAACCGATGCGTGATCTTGTTCAGAACCCATGACTCGCCACAGACGCTGCCGTCGTCCTCGGTATAGACGCCGAGGTCAGCCGCATGGACCGCCTGGGTGATACCGAGAGGCGCGGCAAGGGGGGTGCAGAGCGAAATCAGGGCAGCAAGTGCGGATTTGGCGAAGCGAGTCATGACAGCCTCTCAAGGTCGGTTGCGCGCACTGTGCGGATTCGCTTGGCGTCGGTCAAGCGGTTGCGCGGACAATGGTTTCCAGAAACCAGCGCCGGACGAATGCCGTAAGCAGCAATGCGCCGATAGCCGCGAAGTTCCCCGGCATGCGGCTCCTGCTGGGCGCGCGGCAATCGCGGCGGCTATCCCGGCGGCGTGATCTCCTCGCCGGCCAGCCATTCCAACGACCAGTGCGCCGGTTTTCCCAGGGCAAGCAATCGGTGCAATGCCGGCAATACGGTTCGCAACTCGCTTTCCAGAGTGAAGGGCGGATTGACCACCACCATGCCGGTGCCATCGAGGCTGGGTTCCGACGAGGTTGGCTTGATCTCGAATTCTATGTCGAGGATTTTCGGGATGCCGGATTGCTTCAGCGCTTTCCGGAAGGCGATGACCGCCTTGCGATCCTTGACCGGATACCACAGCGCGTAAATGCCGCCGGGCCAGCGCCGGTGCGCCCTCACCAGTCCGTCGACGAGGCGGCCGAACTCACCCTCTTCCTCGAAGGGTGGATCGATGAGCACCAGGCCGCGCTTTTCCTTCGGCGGCAGATGCGCTCCGAGCGCAAGCCAGCCGTCAAGTTCCATCACTCTGGTCTGGAAATCGTCGGCGAATTCCGCTTTCAGCCTGGCGGCGTCTTTCGGATGCAGTTCGATCGCCGACAGCCGGTCCTGCTTGCGCAGGAGATGGCGCGCGAGCAGCGGCGAGCCCGGATACTTCTTCACGCCGCCCGCGGGATTGAGCGAGCGCACCGCCTCCAGATAAGGCGCCAGCAGCGCTGCCGCCTTCGCGTCGAACGCGGCATCGATCAGCCGGCCGATGCCGCCTTGCCACTCGCCGGTCTTTTGGGCTTCGAGCGACGACAGATCGTAGCGGCCAATGCCGGCATGGGTGTCGACGACGCGAAACGCCTTGTCCTTCTGCTTGAGATATTCGAGCAGGCGCGTCAGCACGACATGCTTGACGACATCGGCGAAATTTCCGGCGTGGTAGGCGTGGCGGTAGTTCACTTGGGTCCCCTGCCCCAGCGTGGCGGTGGCGGCTGCGAGTTTGGATTTTCCGGCCGACCGCCACCAGAACGCAAGGACAGCAGGAAACCGATCAAGCCGACCGCCATCAGCGAGAAGCCTATCGGCCGCGCGCGGCTGTCGATCTCACCGACGCCGGATCGCAAGACAAGGTCGACCGCCAGCATCGGTATGTCCTCGGCATCGCCCGGACCGACGGTGAAGACGTAAGCGCCAGGGCTAACGGTGGCGATCAGGCCCGCCTCGTCGCGAAAGATCTTGTCGGGCAGTTGTGGGCTGGCCTGGCGCGGATTGTCCACATGGTTGAACCGCAGCGTCGAGGCAAGCACCGTGCGGCCGTTGGTGGCGGCGGTCAACGTCAACACCGTGCGCTGCTGCGAAACGATGCGTTCAGCCCTCGCGGTCAGGTCGACCAGCACCCGCACAGGCGCATCGCGACCTTTGAGCGATACGGTAAGCGGCCTGAACCGGCCCTGCTCGTAGACCCGCCAGGTGCCGATTTCACGGCCGGAAAAATTGCTCATCGCCCAGGGGTAGATGAGACCGACGCCGGTGCCAGCCAACAGGATCAGGACGAAGAGAAAGCGCATTCAGGCGGTCACCTTGCAATCAAACCTTGCCGGACGGCTGGCTTGTACCGGCACCGTCGCGCAAGCGTTCCGTTTCGTCCAGCACCATGTCGTTGCCGAGTTCGAAGGTCTTGCCGAAGCCAGGGCTGCCCAAGCTTCGCGAAACAATTTCCCAAAATCGGTCTGCCCGGTGCCTGGGTCGAGGTCAAGGCCAATGGCATGCAGGTCGATTTCGATACATTCAAGAAGGAAATGGGCGGGCAATAACATAGCCAAGCTGGCGCACCGCGTCAGGAGCGGGCTGCCGCAGGACACGGGGCGCCCGCCCCGCTTTGCGGTTGCCTGAACGAGATGGCCGCGGAGAAACGGGCCCTCTCGACCATTTTTCAGCCAGCGTACCAGTGCCACGTTCGTCCCGGATGCGTGATCGCGCAATAGACAGCGCTCTGCCATATCCTCAAATACCGTTGCCAAGACAGCCGGCATTCCACTATGAATTGGATACGCCTGTTCTTCAGGCGAAAAAACGAATGTTGTCGCGTACCTCAGGCGAATGAGGCGTCTCGAATGCAAAAAACTTCCGATCCGTCCAACATAAAGGAATCGGAGTTAAAACGCATTCCCGATGGCCGATTTTCTCTTCTGATTTTGACTCTTTGTCTGCTTTTCTCCACTGCTGGATGCGACGTGGAGTCCCTCCATAAAGCGATACTGGCAAAGTATTCACAGCCAGATGTTTATATCTGCAGCCCGAGCGGATTTGGGCAACAATCTCATTGCAACCTAAAGATTTGACATCCTGCTGAAACGGTCTTCATCGGATGGTTTTCCGGATCCGCACCCCCGCGTCTCGCGCGGGCACTCCTCGACATTCCTCACTATCAAGCTTTCGATCGCCCCGGGGAATAACGCGGAGCGGTTCGTGTCGGGGTCGAGCCCAATACGCTGATTCAAAATGAGGAACCGCCGCCACAGCCAGGCGCGTGCGCGCCGACCCATGATTAACCACTGGCAAACACATTTGGTTAAGGAATTGCTAATTTAGTTGACTGGAATTCCTATAGGTATATTTTCAGTTCGTTGGGATGTGCAATTTGGGCGAGCAATCGGCGATGATGGCACCAAGCGCGTGATCGCGATCTCGGGGCGCATGGACTGCTGAACGGCAGCAATAAGCCGAGCGGTGGTGGCCCCGTACACTCAGAGAATGACAAGCGCATATCAATGATGGCGATCCGCGGACGCGGAGGATTGCCGCGTTCAAGAACGTGGCCGGGCAGTGCGTTGCCTCGGCCCTGGGTAGCGTGTGCGGTGCGTAGGAGGAATGCATGAGTAAGGTGATAAAGGTTCTGAAACTTGGTTCCAGAAGCGATCAGAGGGGCAACGGCAAGAGCCACGACCGAGGCCGCGCCCTGGTCGCCGGGGGCGCCGGTTTCCTGGGATCGCACCTGTGCGAACGTCTTTTGCAGGAGGGATACGACGTCGTCGCGGTCGACAATTTCCATACCGGCAAAAGATACAATCTCAATGCGCTGCTGCGCGATCCTAGATTCAGCTGCATCGAGCACGATATCGTCGAGCCATTGCCCTTGGACCTTCGGGTCGACGAGATCTACAATCTCGCCTGCCCGGCTTCTCCGCCACATTACCAGGCAGATCCGATCCACACCTTCAAGACGAGCGTGCTTGGCGCGCTGAACCTGTTGGAACTCGCGCGCCGCAACAATGCCAAGATATTCCAGGCCTCGACTTCCGAGGTCTATGGCGATCCCTTCGTACACCCCCAGCCCGAAAGCTATTTCGGCAATGTAAACACGCACGGACCGCGCTCCTGCTACGATGAAGGCAAACGTTCGGCCGAAACCCTGTTCTTCGACTATTCGAGGACATATGGCCTCGATATCCGCGTGGCCCGCATCTTCAACACTTACGGCCGCCGCATGCAGCCCGACGACGGGCGCGTCGTCTCGAACTTCATCGTCCAGGCCTTGCGTGGCCAAGACCTGACCGTCTTCGGCAGCGGCCTGCAGACCCGCTCCTTCTGCTACGCCGACGACCTGATCGAGGGGTTCATGCGGCTGATGAACGCGCCGTGTGCTCCCGCCCACCCGGTCAACCTTGGCAATCCCGGTGAATTCACCATCATGGAACTCGCGACGCTGGTCATCGGCTACACCAATTCCAGATCGAAGATCGTGCATCGGCCACTGCCGATCGACGATCCCAGGCAGCGCAAACCCGACATTTCCTTCGCCAAGAACAATCTCGGCTGGGAGCCGAGGATCAATCTGGCCCAGGGGCTGACGCATACCGTCGACTATTTCGACGCCCTGCTCTTCGGAAGCCGGATGGCAAAGGGCGCCGCGGCTTCATGACCGGGAAGGCGATCCTGGTGACGGGTGGGGCCGGTTTCATCGGCAGCCACACCTGCAAGCTGCTTGCCGGTGCCGGCTACCTGCCCGTGGCCTTCGACAATCTGTGCCGCGGCAACGAGAAGGCCGTCGCCTGGGGTCCGCTTGTCGTCGGCGATATCCGGGACCGTGACGCACTGCAGGCGGCGATGGCGACGTACCGGCCGAGCGCGGTCATCCACTTCGCGGCGCTGGCCTATGTCGGCGAGTCCGTTCAGCAGCCGGCGGAATACTATTCGAGCAATGTGACGGGCACCATCGCCGTGCTCGATGCGGCACGCACGCACGCCGTCGAAAACATCATTTTCTCCAGCAGCTGCGCAACCTACGGCGTGCCGGAAGCACTGCCGGTTCGCGAGAGTTCGTCGCAAAATCCGATCAGCCCTTACGGGCGTACCAAGCTGATGGGCGAACAGATCATCGGCGACTATGCCGCCGCCTACGGAATGAAGTTCGCCATCCTGCGCTACTTCAACGCCTGCGGGGCCGATCCCGACGGGGAACTCGGCGAGTGGCATTCGCCGGAAACGCACCTGGTTCCAAGGGTGCTGATGGCGGCGTCCGGCATCATCGATGAAATCGAGGTCTTCGGCACCGATTACGAGACTTCGGATGGCACTTGCGTGCGCGACTATATCCACGTCAGCGATCTGGCCCGCGCCCACCTGAAAGCGCTCCAACACCTCGAGCGCGGCGGACAAAGCCTGGCGGTCAACCTCGGCACCGGGCGAGGCGTATCCATCAAGGAGATCGTCCAGGCCGTCAGCCGGGTGACGTCGAGACCGGTGCCGGCCGTCTTCAGGACCCGGCGACCGGGGGATCCGGCCGAGCTCTATGCCGATCCCAGCAAGGCGCGAGCACATCTTGGCTTTGTGCCTGAGCTTTCCGACATCGACACGATCGTCAGGACGGCCGCCCCCTTCTTCGGGCTGCGGACGAGACCCGCGGCACAGCCGCCAAACAAGGCGGCAATAGCTGTCGCTGTCCGATAGATCAGAGAGATCGGGCGCGGCAACTGGCGCGCTGGCCAAAACCGCTTGGACCGCAGACCCAGGGCGAACCGCCCGGGAACGCACCACTTTCGCCGGAATTGAAAGCGACCTTCACGGGTCCCGCCATGCGCGGCGCCATCGGCGGTGGCGGTGCAAAGGCGTAAGTTCTTTCCGTGGTCTGTATGGTGCTTGTCATCAGCATCTCAGGCTCGATCCTGAGCGAACGCATGACGTATCCAGCCTGGACCGGCCGGACCGCCGGCTTGCTCCGGACCGGATGCACGACCGGTGCGATGAGGACGGAACCGGTCCTGGTCGCATCCATACCCTGACAGCCTGCGACCAGAGAGGTCATCGCAACCACAACAATAGATAGCGCTTTCTTGCTTGGGCGAAATGCGCCCCTTGAATCGTTCACCATGTGTCCCCTGCCTTTGAGTATAAGCCAGGGCGCGTTGCGACGCCTGCGTCGCTTCACGCCGTTTCAGTGACCACTCGCACATCACAGATTAATATTAGACATCACTAATTATTAAATTTCATGAAAGCCGTATGGTGGTGGACCCATCGTCTCGTCATTCTGTCAGAGAGAAGTGAACGCGACCAATCGGCGGTCGGTGCGCAGGCAATTCCAGCCGAACTGCTCCGCGCTTTATAAGCGATTCGCAAGGTTCTTCACAGGGCCGGCGAAAGCAGCCCACCTGAATCCGACACGCAGGACATGTCGTCACCGATGGCATGTCGGGAGGGCGTCAACGGAGACAGGAACGGCGCTTTCCGTCATGCCGTCGACCAGTCTGGCCAGCCCTAGTTCTTGGCATCGATCAACTTACGGGCCTCTTCGAACTGCGCGGCCTTGGTATTACCGGGTTCGAATTTTCGGTATTCGTCTGAAGGATCCTCGGGCGTTCGCTTGAAACTGTACCATTCCCCATCCGGATCCTTGCGCTGCTCGATGGCTCCATCCTTGATTTGGTGACTGTAGCAGGTGCGCTTCGGTTTGCCCTTGTAGCTCTTGGACCGCCAAGCGAGTTCGGTGCACATCTTGCCGTCTTCGGTCACCAGCCACCTGCCTTCGGCGACAGAGGCTGAATCCTGCCCCGACGTCCAGGCCTCGAGGCGTCGATTGTCCTTTGCGAAATAGGCCGCTCCATTTTTCCATATCCATGTGCGATCGGTATACAGAAGCTGCAGCTCATAGGCAGTTGGAACAATGGCGGGGGTTGCAACAATAGCGCTGTCCGCTTTTGCAGGCGCGCTGTCCTTGGCGGCCGCCGCGTGGGTCGCTTCCGCGAAGGCGGCCTGACCGCAGAAGGCCAGCAAAAACAGGAACGGCGCGAAACCTGCGAACCGGCGACGTTCGATGCGTCGCGGAAGGTCGACGCCATGCGGCGGCGACCTGGTCGGAGCTATCGGTACAATCGGCGTTGGCATGTCTGTGTGGTCCGGCAACGCTATCGGCGCGACAGCCTTGCAAACTATTTAACAGCCGCGGAAGCCGCGATGTCAACTTTCGCGACGCCGGCTGTCGCCAAAATTAAGGATTGCGTCATATACTCGCTCACCTTTGACAATCGTGCGCAAAAGCAACATCGGCAGACGTCAGAGAGGACGCGGGTTTCAAATGGGCGACAACCCGGATTTGAATCAGGCCTCGGTTCAGCAATACCTGCGGCAGCCGATCGATCGGGACCCGGCTGCTCGCAATGACCTGACCCTCAACACGGCGATCTTGCTGGGGATCCTGTTGATCGCGGTCCTGTTCCGGTTCCACAACATAACCTTGCCGCTGGTCGACGCCTTCAGCTGGCGCGAGACAAGCACGGCAATGATGGCCGACAATTTTCAACAACGCAGCTGGAATATCTTTTTCCCCGAGGTCAGCTGGACCGGGCCGGGGCCGAGTTATCAGGGCCGCGAGTTTCAGATCGTCAGCTATCTGACCGCCCTGCTCTACCAACTCTTCGGCTGGCACGACTGGTTTGGCCGCATGGTTGCGGCCTTCTTCGGCCTGGTGACGGTGTTTTCGCTGCACAGGTTGACGGCGCTATGCTGGGGCGAAACGCATGCCCACGCCGCGGCGCTCGCCTACGCGCTGATGCCGGCAGCGATCATGATCGACAGCTCGTTCCTGCCCGATCCGTCGATGCTGGCGCTGGTGACGACGGGCGTCTGGCTGTTCGCCAAATACTGGGCGGGCGGCAACCGACGGCTTTTGCCTTTCGCCGCCATCAGCTTCACCCTTGGCGCGCTGGCAAAGCCGCCGGGCGTGGCGGCCGGCGCCGTCATCTTCTACCTCATGGTCTGCTGGATTGTGATGAAGAGGCGACGGCAGGCGACCGAGGTCTTCCTGTGGGGGCTTTTCAGCCTGGCCATCATCGGCGCCTATTTCAGCTGGGCCATCTATCTCGGCCGCAACTATCCACCCTATCACGTGGCGGGCTCCGGCTATATCTGGGATTCCGGATTGTGGGCGTTCGTCCAGGATGGCTTCTACTTCAAATCCGTGTGGAACACCTCGGTCTGGTGGTTCTACGGCTATCCGTTCATGGCGCTGATCGCGGTCGGTTTCTGGATACCGCCTGGTCCGGCCGAAGACCCGACGCAACGCACCCTTTCGGCCATTCCCTATATTTGGCTGGGTGCGGCCGCGATCGTCTACCTGGCGGCGGCGCGCGAGATCACCAGCAATCCCTGGAACTTCCACATCTTCCATGTGCCGTTCGCGATGTTTTGCGGCCGCGGCGCGCTGCTTCTGGCCAGTTTTGCATCGGGCACGGTCCGGTCGCCGACGGTTGTGCTGCGCTCGATCTGCATCGTTGCCGTGACGCTCGTTTGGTCGACCTTCCCTCTCTTGAGGACAATGAAGGCGCCGGTCGCGATGAACGGCAAGCTGCTCGGCGAGGAGTTGGCCCGCCTGGCGCAACCGGGCGACCTGGTCGTCGCCATCGCCCCCGCGGTCGGCGATCCCGTCGCCGTCTACTACAGCAGGGCACGCGGCTGGGTGTTCCCGCCTGGCGGAGGCGATGTCGAATGGTCGAAATTCGTCGCGGACGACACCACCGCGATCGCCCAGCTCGAGGAGTTGCGCGCTCAAGGCGCGGATCTGTTCGGCACGACCAAGAACGCTGCCGACAAACAGGACCAGTTGTTCATCGAGCATCATGACGGCGTCGTCGACTATCTGGACAAGACCGGAACCAAGCTTGTGGATTCGGATGCCTTGCTGGTCTATAGGATCACCCGTCCATGAGAGCCGCGACAGCCGTGGGCCTCGACGGAATGGTCCCGACGGTTCAGCGGCCCGCATCCGCCCCGCGGAAGGCCGGCAAGACGGTGGGCCAGGCGAACCGACCAGGATGACGCCTTGGATGTTTGCTCGCCACTATGCCGACGCTGGAACTCGGCGGTGAAAACCGGCGGAGAATTGGTTGAAAAGAGCAATCTCGATAATCGTGACGCTGGCCCTGCTGGCCTGGCTGGCCAGCGACTCGCGCTGGCGGATGGTCGGCGACGCCTTCGACCGCATCACGCCCGGCACGTTCGCGGTGGCGACGATCGCCTTTTTCGTCACCTATGTCTTGCGTGCGTTGCGCGTCTGCGATGAGTTTCGCGACGAGGTCAATGGCCGTTTCGGCGCCTGCCTGCGCGTCATTCTGATCCACAATGCGATGATCAACGTCGTTCCCTTCCGGGGCGGCGAGACGGCCTTTCCCCTGCTCCTGCGCCAGGTCTTCGGCGTGCCGATCATGCGCGCCAGCGCCTCGCTGCTGTGGTTCAGGCTGCAGGACGCTTTTGTCGTCGGCGTACTGGCCCTGGCGGTGTGGCCGGGCCTGCATACGGCGATAAGGATTGCTGGCATCGCCGCGCTGATCGCTGCCGCCTGGTATCTGCCGCGCTGGGCGCGCGCGCCGCATGGCTGGGCCGGGCGCGGCAGGATCGTGGCGAAGCTCGGCCTGTTCCGCGACACCTTCACCGAGGCGACCGGACGCTCGCGCTACGGCTGGTGGTGGACGATCGCCAACTGGTCGCTGAAGCTCGCCGTGCAGGGATGGCTGCTGGCCCTGATACTGGGAACATCCTTCACGACGGCCTTTCCAGGCGTCGTCGGGGCGGAGGGCGCCGCAATATTGCCGGTGCAAGGCGTCGCCGGCTTCGGCACTTACGAAGCGGGAGCGGCAGCGGCGCTGCTCACCTCCGGAATCGCGATGAAAAGCGGCCTGCAGGCGGCACTGGCGCTACACCTGTTCATCTTCTGCTCGGCTATCGCCACCGGCGCCATAGCCTGGCTGTTTCCCTCGAAATCGACGCTGCCGGGCAATCCGGCCGTCGGACCTGCTAGAAAGCCATCCCAATGAACATATTGCCCATCCCTGCTTCGGGACTGCCCGATGGCGCGGTGATGCCCGACCATACACTGTCCATTGTCGTGCCGATGTACAACGAGGCCGAAAACGTCGAGCCGCTGCTGACACGCATTCACCAGGCGATGGAACGCTACGAGCAGCCGTGGGAGGTCGTGCTGGTCGACGACGGCAGCACCGATGCGACGGTGAGCGAGATCAGGCGACTGGCGGCGCATTACGGCCCGCATGTCCATGCGGTGGAACTCGTGCGCAACTACAAGCAGACCGCGGCGATGCAGGCCGGCATCGACGCCGCGCGCGGCGACGTCATCGCCACGATCGACGGCGACCTGCAAAATGATCCCTTCGACATCCCGCGCATGGTCTACCGCCTGCTGAACGAGGATCTCGACCTGGTGGTGGGCTGGCGCAAGGATCGCCAGGAGGGGTTTTTTATGCGCCGGCTCCCCTCGCGAGTCGCCAACGCCTTGATCGCGCGCGTCACCGGCGTGCGCCTCAAGGACTATGGCTGCAGCCTCAAGGTCTATCGCGGCAGCGTCATTCGCAGCGTCAAGCTCTATGGCGAGATGCACCGCTTCATCCCGGCATGGCTGGCTACCGTGACGACCCCCAGACGCATCGCGCAGGAGGTTGTAACGCATCATGCCCGCATCCACGGCCAGTCCAAATACGGCATTTCGCGGACCTTCAGGGTCGTGCTCGATCTGGTGTTCATGTATTTCTTCATGCGCTATCGCACACGGCCCGGACACTTCTTCGGTGGCATCGGCATCGCGCTTGGGGCGCTGGGTTCGCTCATACTTGTCTATCTGCTTTGCCTGAAGCTGTTCTTCGCCCAAGACATCGGAACACGTCCGATGCTGTTCACCGGCTTCTTCCTGCTGATCGCCGGGGTGCAGATGGTGACGTCGGGCGTGCTGGCGGAAATGCTGGCCCGCGTCTATCACGAAGCGAACGGATCGTCGGCCTATGTCGCGCGGCCACGGCCGGCGCCCGGTGACAATGACGGCTGGCTTCGCCCGAGCCGATCTTCATGAGTTGATCGGAACGCGGTCAAGGGCAAGAGAGGCGCAACGCCGATGCGCCCACCTTTCTGAGTGGCAGCACCCGGTCAGGCTGCCGCCACTTCAGGTCTGATGTTCTAGCTAGAGCGGTTCAGCGTTTGATGGAATCGCCGAACCGCTCTAACTCTTTGTTTTTACGCAATTCCGGATGGAAAACCGTTACACACTTTTCCTGGAATTGCTCTAGTAGCGCGAACGGCAGCTGGCGCGCTGGCCGAAGCCGCTCGGACCGCAAATCCAGGGCGAATGACCCAGGAACGGACCACCGTTGCCCAGGTTGTAGGAAACCTTCACCGGTGCCGGCCTGCCGACCCGCTGCGGCCGCACGAAGGCCGCGTAGGCCTCCTCCCTGGTGCGCGTCACGACGCTCATCTGTGTGAGCGGTTTGCGGTAGAGAACCTTCGTCTTGACGTGACGGACGTTCCTGACGTGATGTGTCATTTTGCCGAACCCATGGTCGATGGTCCGCCCGTTGATCGAGCCGGTCCTGGTCGTATCCATGGTCTGGCAGCCGGACACCATCGAGACCAGCACAATGGCAGCAACAGCACCGGCATATTTTCTGCCTTTGTTGGCCAGACTTTCCGTAACCTTGTTCATCGACGGCTCCCAACTTAAACATAACTCGGCTGCGTGCGGATGATATACTTTATAGTCGGCTTTTCCCGCACCTTTTGAATGACCATTTTCACTCAAGCCGTACCCGTATATTAGAATGAACTTATTAAAATTCGTGCAAACAGCATAATGAACACAGTCTTTCACTGTTCGCTCGGATGCGATGAAAATTCAGCTGATCGGACCGGGGCTTGGCCGGGGGAGTCTTGGCAGGGGGAGCCTTGGCTGGGGGAGTCTTGGCCGGGGGAGTCTTGCCATGTGATGCCCGGCAAAAGCTCCGCGCCGGTGGCAATAACTGCGACCGGCGCTCAGGCAGGCAGAGTCGGAGGGGCCGTTGCCGGTTTTACGAGACGCTCAGCGCGGCGTTTCCCAAACCGGATCGAAGTAGAAGTTGCGGGTGCCTATTTTACCCATGCCGGCGCCTGAAACCGGGAAAGCCATCCTGACGAGATGGACGGAGCCGGCGCCCTGCTGCAGCCCGTAAATGCCCTCCAGGCCCCGGCCGTAGAAACCCGCCAGCGGAGCCGCCAATGCGACGCCGGCGAGCGAAGCCTGCAAGGCAAATTTGCCGATGCTCGGCCGCAGGGAAATCTTGTTCTCGGTGACGTGCTTGGCAATGATCACAATCGTCAGCAGGCCATAAAGAACCGCATTGAAGGCGGCGAACCAGTAAAAGCCCGTGGCGTTCTGCGGATTTTGTACAAGGAGAACGGGCAAGGACGCACCGATGGCAAGCACCACATAGGGGATGACGACACGAACCGGCAGGAGATGCTTCGGGCCGCTCCCCTTCGGCGTAACGCGAAAATCGACAAACGACTTGGTCAGATGGTCGCGGACGGCCGACAGGGTGCCCGCCAGCACCCATGGCCAGCGTGCGAAGAAATGAAACAGCATGCCTTCCCAGCTCAGGGCCTTGGCCGTTACCGGGCGTGAGAGCGCGAACGCCTTCAGCATCATCACCAGCACGATCGGCGTGATCGAACTCGGCGCGTAGTGGATAATGAAATCCAGATACATCACATTCGCGAAGTTCTGGCCGGAAACCAGCGCGTAGATCGGCATGAGATAGGTTGAGAGCGCGAGCAGTGCGAACAACGGGTACCAAAGCTGGCAGAAGAGGAACTGCAATCTCAATCGCAACCTCAGCCTGGAGAGATACATAGGCGAGTATTGGAGCAAGATGGTGGTCAGGCTCCTCGACCACTGGAATTCCTGCGTGACGAGATCGGCGAAAGTCTGCGGGCCGTCACCGTGCGCAATGGCGTCGATTGAATGCACACCGCGCCAGCCCGTCGCGTTGATCAGCATGGAGGTCGAGTGATCTTCGGCCAGTTCCGGGCCAAGCCCGCCCGCCTGCTTCAACGCAGCGGTGCGCACGGCATAGTGCGAGCCTATGCACAGCGGCGCTCCGACGCTGGTGTAGCCGGACTGCAGGAGTCCGTGCAGCATTCCCTCCACGAACAGTCGGCCGCGGGCCGACCAACTCTCGGCGGCATTGTTGTCGCAAATGCTCGGTGCCGAGACGTAGCCGACCGCAGGATCGGCGAAGGGCGCCAACATTTCGCGCAAATAGGTCCGCGTCGGCACGTGGTCGGCATCCATCTGGGCGACGAAGTCGTAGCGTTCATAGCCGTAGTGATCATAAAAGAAGGCGAGATTGCCTTCCTTGCAACGGGTCCGGCGCGGCCACGTCATGCGATGATAGTCCTCCCGGCCTCGCCGCGTCGAAATCTGGACGTTTCGCGCCTTGCACCAAGCGATCGTCTCCTGCGAAGGGTCTTCGTCGGCAAGCCAAGTGTCGTGAGGATAATCCTGCGCAAGCATCGCCTCGAGCGTGCGCGCCACCACGGAAAACGGTTCGGATGGCGCTTTCGTCACCACCATCGCCACCCTCGAACTCGCGGTGACGGTATAAAATTCGGACGGCTTTTTCGACACAAGCACGAACAACAGGAAATACATCGGCATCAGCGTCAGCCAAGCCAGCACCATCGTCGCGAAGACGTATGGTCCGATGTATTCGACATGCTCGGGCCGTAGCCACCAGGACCAGAAGAAAACCAGGGTGACAAACCAGAAAGCCAGCGCCACTCTCAAAACCCATTGCTGAGTGGCCGACAGAACGGGGACCAGAAAAGGGCCCTTCCGCGCCGCCTTGGCCAGAGCCGCCCGAGACCGGCGTGTCGGCCTGGTCTTATCGCTGATGGTTGCTACGTCCGCGGAAACACTCATACGCATCGCCAGTCTGAGCGTCAGCCGAACGACGGCTGACAACCTTTTACCCGGCTTCCAGAATCCGCTCACGCTCAATTAGAGTCAACTAAATTAAGCCTTTCTTAACTACAGGCCTTGAGAACTGGTTAACCAACGCCTTGGATCGCGGCACGAATCCGCGGCCTTTTGGGGGCCACCAGATCCTCAAAGGGCGAGCCGAAATTTTCCGTCGAGGACTTCACCGAGAGGGACTTGGGTCCCACGGATTGGCGAGGGGAAAGGGCAACGTTAACCATGTCGCGAGCGCCAAGGTTAACCGATCGTTAATTGTTCTTGACTCTTGGCCCCGTCCGGCTCTTAAATTAGCTAGGGATGATATATCGGAATGTTGACGCGAATTTGTGAGTATCGCGGCGAACTTTCTCTCTGAAGCTCCTCGGTGTTGGCGCCTTGAGAGATAATGGGTGGGCTCCTTACAAGGTTCGCGCACCCGCCTATGGTCGCTCCGAAATCCCGCAGATTCCGCCAATAGAGCCGATCGGTGTTGGATAGTCGTGTCGATCAGGCATCGATGCGCCGGGCGAGTCTTGGCTTCCGCGGGAAGTTGAGGCCATGGGAGATCAAGGATGAAACACTCCGCAGCAAATGCACTTGTGATCACGTTGGTTTTGGGCGCAAGCGCCGCATTCCCCACCGAGGGAGGCGCCGGCTCCGTCCCCGCGACGGATCCCGTTCAGACGAGCAGCGCCGCATCGGCATTCGGCTCCTACGATCCGTATGGCGATTTCACCAATGACAAGACCGCCAGCATCGAGGAATTGTTCCTGCCTTGGGAAGACGTCGATCTGTCGACGCTGCCCCTGGCCGACGCCTACGCCCTGCAGCGCAACCGCTCGCTGTTGATCACGATCGAGCCGTGGACCTGGTCGAAGGACTGGCGCATCACCCCGCCCGAACTGCGTGACGGCATATTGAGCGGCAGGTACGATGCCAATATGCAGGCGATCTGCGGCCTGGTGGGGCAGATGAAAAGCCCGGTGACCATTCGCTGGGCGCAGGAAATGGAAGACAAGAACGGCCGCTTCACCTGGGCCAACTGGGCTCCCAAGGACTGGATCTCCGCTTACAAGCGCGAAGTCGATCTCTGCCGCAAGGCGGCCCCCGCGGCCAAATACATGTGGTCGCCCAAAGGCGAGGAAGGCCTGGAAAAATACTACCCTGGTGACGACTATGTCGACGTGATCGGCCTGTCGGTGTTCGGCCTGCAGAAAAAGGACAATGACGAGGCCGGCCGCGACCGTACGTTCGAAGAGATGCTGAAACCCGGCTACGACCGCGTCGCGGTTTTCAACAAGCCCATCGTGGTGGCGGAACTCGGCTATGTCGGCAAGCAGGACTATGTTTCGAAGTGGCAGGACGATTCCCGCAAGTCCTATGCGGAGTTCCCGGCGCTGACGTCGGTTGTCTACTTCAACCAGAAGGAAGTGTGGCCGTGGCTGGGGGGCTATGGTCTGCCCGATTGGAGGGTGACCCAGCACGTCCTGCCGTAGACGCATCGTTGCGATGCGTCCCGACACGAACGGGATGGATCTCCATCTTTCTTGTTTGATTGGCATCATGCCGGAGCGGTGTTTCGGTATGATGGTTGAGGCGTGGCGTGAATCAGTCTGTGGAGTAGTTCCGTGAAACGAGTGCTGGGTAATTGTCTCGGAGCGGCATTCGCCTGCTCCGTTCTTGTTCTTGCCTTACAGGTCCCTGCGACAGCCAAGACTGCGGCCAAAATCGCCGAGCAGGCGCAAAAGAGCGCCGTGGTGCCCGACGAAGGCGTCTACCAGATCTATCGGAACCGTTCGTGGATGTGGGGCAATCACGGGGCCGCGTACTTTGCCGTCAGGCAGCGGCAATTCAACGCCTGGTCGACGGAAAAGGGCCAGCCGAGCTATGGCGAGGGGATATGGTTCATCCCCGGCGGCGGTAAGTTGTGCTACCGCGCGAAATGGCACGGCTCCTGGGGCGTGAAAGGCTCCATGACCTGCTTCGAGCATCGCCAGACCGGCAAGGCGATCTACAAGCGCAAATCGCCCGACGGCGAATGGTACGTTTTCAGGAGCCAGCATCGGAACCGGTCGGACGAGTCGTCGAAATTGAAGTACGGCGACTACGTCACCAGGAAACAGAACCGGATCAAGGCAAGGCTCTAGCTAGAGCAATTCCAGGAAAAGTGTGTAACGGTTTTCCGTCCGGAATCGCGTGAAAACAAAGAGTTAGAGCGGGTCGGCGATTCTATCAAACGCTGAACCGCTCTAGAACCGTCACCCGCGACAGTCGCCGGGCTGGAGATGTTCATCGTTTCAGGGAAACGCCGAACGGCTCCGGTCCTTCGCTCTTGCGCAATTCCCACGGAGAGCGCCACGCGCTTTTTCCCGAGATAGGCGCACACTTTTCCCGGAATAGCTCTACGCCTTGCGCTCCCACCGGCGGTCAGAGTTCTGCTGCCAGTAGGTCACCGCGTGGCCAGCGTCCTTCATCGTCTTCCAATGCGCCCGGGCCATCTCGACCTGTGCCGCGTCATGGCCGTCGAACAGGAACACCGCACGCTCGTAGCCGGCAAGGTCGGGCGGCGCCGCGCCGTCGACCAGGAACCTGATCTTGGCTTCGTTGGGATTGCCGTCACCCGTGGTCAACAGGATTGGCTGTTCGCCGGGATATGCCTCGCGATCGGTCGCATGCGCCAGGAAGGAATCATCGCGAAAGGTCCACAGATGCTGGTCGAGCGCGTCGCGCCGCTCCTCGGTGCCGGTTTGCACCACGGCGCGCCAGCCGCGATCCACGCTGCGCTCGAGCAGGCCCGGCAGCGCATCCTCCAGCGTCGATTCAGTCAGATGGTAGAACAGCACATCGGCCATGGATGAACGTCAGCCCTCGTAGTGATCACGCACCAGCCGGTCCAGCAGCCGAACGCCGAAACCCGAACCCCAGGACTGGTTGATCTCGTTCAACGGCGAGCCCATCGCGGTCCCGGCAATGTCGAGATGCGCCCAGGGCGTGTCCTTGACGAAGCGCTGCAGGAACTGCGCGGCGATGATGGCACCACCATAGCGGCCGCCGATGTTCTTCATGTCGGCGTTCTTGGAATCGATCAGCTTGTCGTATTCGGCGCCAAGCGGCAGGCGCCAGAGCCGTTCCTGCGTTGACTGTCCGGCCGCGGTCAGCCTTTGTGCCAGCTCGTCATTGTTGGAGAACAGGCCGGCATAATGCAGGCCGAGCGCGACCATGACGGCGCCGGTCAGCGTTGCCAGGTTGACCATGAATTTGGGCTGGAAGCGATCGTTGCAGTACCACAGCGCATCGGCCAGAACGAGGCGCCCCTCCGCGTCGGTGTTGAGCACCTCGATGGTCTGTCCCGACATCGAGGTGACGATGTCGCCGGGACGCTGGGCATGACCGTCGACCGCGTTTTCGACAAGGCCGATGATGCCGACGACATTGGCCTTGGCCTTGCGCGCGGCAAGCGCGTGCATCAACCCGGTCACGGCGGCGGCGCCGCCCATGTCGCCCTTCATGTCCTCCATGCCCGACGCCGGCTTGATCGAATTGCCGCCGGTGTCGAACGTGACGCCTTTGCCGACGAAGGCGACCGGACTGTCCTTGGGCTTGCCGCCATTCCATTGCATGACCGCCATGCGGGCGCCTCGGGGCGAGCCTTGCGCGACGCCGAGCAGCGAGCCCATGCCGAGCTTCTTCATCTCCTTCTCGGTCAGGATCTCGACCTTGACGCCGAGCGCCTCGAGTTCCTTGGCGCGGGCGGCGAATTCGACCGGCCCCAGCACGTTTGCCGGTTCGTTGACGAGATCGCGCGCCAGAAGCACGCCGTCGACCACCGCCTCGACTTCCGCGAAAGCCTTTTTCGCACCTGCCGGGTCGGCGGTATGGATGGTCACCTTGACCGGCTTTTTCGGTTCGGCTTTGCCGCCCCCCTGGCCGCCCGCATGGCCATCGTCCTTATCCTTCCTGGTCTTGTACTTGTCGAAGGAATAGCCGCGCAGAAGAATGCCCGCCGCGAGGTTCGCGGCGTCCTTGCCATCGGGCGAGGCGCCGGCCAGATCGAGGACCACGGCCACGTCGGTGGCCTTGCGCAGCGATGCCGCGATGGTGCCGCCGAGCTTCAGCCAGGCATATTCGTCGAGCCCCGACACCTTGCCGGTGCCAACCGCGACCAATCTATCGAGCGATGTTGCTTCCGGGGCCAGGATTTCGACAATGCCAGCGAATTTGCCGGTGAACTCGGCGACCGGGAAAGCCCGATCCAGCGTCTTGCCCGGATCGTAAGCCCTGGCGGCATCGCTCAAGCCGCCCTCATCCGCCGACAGCACGAAGACCGTGCCCTTCCTGCTCGCCGCCGTCTGGGGCGCGGCGAATTTCGCAAAGGCGATCGATGGTCTCGGATTCATCATGTCCTGCTTTCGGGGAGTGCGCGATGATGCGCGAAGCGGTTTGAAGCTATCCGCGACATTTGGTCGTTTTCCGGCATTTGGCAAGACTTTGCCAAAATGGCTACCCATATGAGACATCGAATCGATGGCGATTCGTCGCGGAACGGCTCCGCTTCATGCCGCAACCTGTTGTTAACCATCGATGTTCGTCCTTTCTTATCCATTGCCGCCGACACTCCGACCTGCTGCGGCACGCGACGTGGGACGGGAACCGGATCGCCTGCCTGATGGAGCCCAACGGAGCCAGTTGTGCGGGCGTCGCCGGACAGCTACCCTTGACGTGGTGGCATGATGCCGTTCGAGAAAATCGAGTAAAGCCTTCATGAAGGTCGTTGAACGCTACATCATGCGCCGCGCTTTCGTGGTCTTCCTGGCGGCGCTGGTCTGGACGCTGGCCATCGTGTGGACGACGCAGGTGCTGGCCAAGATCAATCTGGTCACCGACAGCGGCCAGTCGGCTTTGACCTTCTTCGAGGTCGCCTCGCTCATTCTCCCCTCTATCATTCCAATCGTTGTGCCCTTCGCGCTGGTGGTGGCGGTCGCCCAGACACTGAGTGTGATGAATTCGGATTCGGAACTCGCGGTGGTCAATGCATCGGGTGCCTCGCGCTGGACCATCGTGCGGCCGATCATGCTGCTGGCGCTTGCCGCCAGCGTCTTTTCGTTCGCCGTGGACAACGGCATCGACCCCTATGCGCGACAGAAGAACCGCGCCCTGGTGGCGGAGTCGCGCGCCGACCTTTTGTCGCTGATCATCCAGGAAGGCACCTTCCGGAAAATAGAGGACGGACTGTTCCTGCAGATTGGCGAGCGGCTGCCCGACAACCGGCTGGGTGGCATCTTCGTCGCCGATTCGCGCGAAGAGGGCGTCAATCTGGTCTATTACGCCAAAAACGGCAGCATCATCGAGCGCGGCGGCGAAAAGGTCCTGATGATGAATGACGGCGTCATTCATCGCAAGACGCTGACGGGCGACCTCAGTGTCATCCGGTTCACGTCCTATGCCTTCGACATGTCGGCCTTCATGTCGGCGGCCAACCAGGTGACGCTCCTGCCGAAGGACCAGACAACCCAATACCTGCTCAACCCGAGCCCCAACGACAAGTACTATCAACAAAGTCCCCAGGAGTACCGGGCCGAGATCGACCAGCGGTTTTCGGAATGGACATACTCCATGGTGTTCGCGCTGATCGCGCTCGCCGTGGCGGGAGACGCGCGTTCGCATCGCGAGGCGCGCGTCAATCCGCTGATCACGGCCATAGCGATATCGCTGTTCGTGCGCTGGCTGGGTTTCTTCGCCGCGAGCAAGGCCGACGAGGTCCCGCAATATTCCTATGTGGTCTATGGCGTGCCGATCGTCGCGTCCGCGGTGGCGATCTGGTTCATCATGTCGAACCGGACCATGGAACTGCCGGTTGCCTGGGCGGACTGGATGACCAACCTGGCCAGCCGCGTCGGTGAAAGCTGGAACGCCCTCAAGTTGCGTCTATCCAGGCGCGGCACCTCGGGCCAGGGGGTCGGCTGATGGGCTGGACGCTGGGCCGCTATTTCTTCTTCCGCTACGTGGCGATCACGATCTGGTTCTTCCTGGGCCTTCTGGCGCTGGTATTCCTGATCGATTTCACCGAACTGTCCGGCCGCACCACCGGCCTGCCGGGGTTCACTTATGGCACGGCGATGGCCATTTCGGGCCTTCGAATGCCCATGATCATGCTGCAGACAGTGCCGTTTGTCGGCTTGTTCTCGGCAATGGCGACGCTGGTTTCGCTCAACCGACGTTACGAACTTGTCATCGCGCGGTCCGCGGGGGTTTCCGCCTGGCAGTTCCTCTTGCCATGCTGCATCGGCGCACTGCTGTTCGGCGCCGTGTCGGTCGGAATCATCAACCCGCTCGCCGCGCACGCCTTCTCCTTGTCCGAACAGATCGAGACCCAGCTGCGCTCCGGCAAATCCAACACGGTTTCGGCCGATGCCGCGCCCTGGATTCGCCAGAAGACCAGCTCCGGCGACACGATCATCGGCGCGCGGGCCATCCTCGACCAGGGGCTGGAGATGGCCGACGCCGTCTTTTTCATCCTCGACCAGCAAGGCAATATCGTCGAGCGCAAGGATGCGGCGCGCGCTTACCTGCGCGACGGCTATTGGGAATTGCAGGATGTGAAGACCTTCAGAAACGGCACCATCCAGCTCGTGGCGAGCGATCGCGTGCCGACCAACCTGAAGCCAGAATTCGTGCAGGAGCGGTTGGCGCGCCCTGAGACAATTCCTTTCTACGACCTGCCCGGAAAAATCGAGGTTGCCCGTTCCTTCGGCCTCAAGGCAAATGCCTTTGCCATGCAGTTTGATTCGCTGGTGGCGTTGCCGTTCCTGCTCGTCGCCATGACGCTGATTGCGGCAACAGTTTCAATGCGATTTGCGCGGATGGGGCAGTCGGGAACGATGATTCTGGGTGGCGTCGTTGCCGGCTTTCTGCTTTATGTCGTTTCGGTGCTGGTGAAGGCATTCGGCGTGGCGGGGTTCGTGCCGACTGCCATAGCCGCCTGGGTGCCGGTCGTGGTAGCTATGTTCTTCGGGGTGACTTTCCTGCTATACAAGGAAGACGGCTAGTGAGGGAGGCGTTTTTGCCCAGCAACAGGCAGGCCCGTTTGGCGCGCCTCTATGCGGCGAGCGCCTTGGCTTGCCTGGTCGCCTGCGGCGTCTCGTTGCCAGCCTTCGCGCAGGAGGTTGGCCAGTTGGCGACCACGGTTCCGTCCGGCTCGCAGATGCTGCTGGCCGCCGACACGCTGGAGTACAACAACGATAACCAGACCGTGACCGCCGTCGGCGGCGTGCAGATCGACTATGGCGGCAACCGCCTCGTCGCCCAGAAGGTCGTCTACAACCGCAACACCAAGCGGATGGTTGCCAGCGGCAACGTCGAAATCGTCAACAGCGACGGCACCAAGATCAATTCGCAGCACATCGACATCACCGACGATTTCGCCGACGGTTTCGTCAACGCGCTACGCGTGGAAACCGTCGACAAGGCCTATTTCGCCGCCGAAAGCGCCGAACGCATGGGCGGCGTGCTGACCACCTTCCACAATGGCGTCTACACCGCCTGCGAACCGTGCGAAGACAAGCCCGACAAGGCGCCGACATGGCGCGTCAAGGCCAGGAAGATCATCTGGAACGGCGAGAAGAAGACGGTTCGCTTCGAGAACGCGAATTTCGAGTTCTTCGGCTTTCCGCTCGCCTACCTGCCGGCGTTCGAGATCGCCGACCCGACGGTGAAGCGCAAGAGCGGCTTCCTGATCCCGAGCATCGGCTACAACAGCCATCTGGGGTATAGCGTCAAGGTTCCCTATTATTTCGCCCTTTCGCCGACATATGACCTGACGGTGACGGGCAGCGGCTACACCAAGCAAGGCTTCCTCGGCGAAGCCGAATGGCGCCAGCGCTTCAACAACGGCGAATACACTTTCAAGGTCGCCGGGATCCAGCAGCAGAATCCGGACGCTTTCATCGACAGCGGCGCATTCCCCTCGACCGCCGGCCACAATATCGATTCCGGCGCGGTGGGCGATCCGAACAAGTTCCGCGGCATGATGGGCACGCAAGGGCAGTTCGCGATCAACGAACGCTGGAATTTCGGCTGGGACGTGTTGCTGCAGACCGACAAGAACTTCTCGAATACCTACAACATCGCCAAGTACAACTCATATGTCCACCAGTCCTCGGTCTACCTGACCGGTCTCAACGACCGTAATTATTTCGACGTGCGCGCCATGCATTTCGAAGTCCAGGAAGATGCGCCCAACGACAATCCCGCGGCGCGAAGCGGCCAGCAGCCCTGGGTGCTGCCCTCGCTCGACTATGCCTATATCCCCGACACGTCGGTTGCCGGCGGCCAGTTGTCGCTCAACGTCAATACCCGCATCATCCGCCGCGAAGATCTCGACGAGGCTTTCAACACGCCATACGACTCTTCCACGCTTGCGCAGCGCGTGCGCGGTATCGAAGGCGAGTCCGGCCGCCTCACCGCCGAGGCCGAGTGGAAACGGAGCTTCGTCACCGATGACGGACTGGTTTTGACACCGCTGCTGGCATTCCAGGGCGATGTTGACTACGTCCGCGCTTCATCGAATTCGCTCGCTGCCATTCAGGAGATGGCCGCCAACCCTGTGATAAATACCAACGAAGACATGCGCTCGTCCTTTGCCCGCTATATGGCGACCGCCGGGCTGGAGATGAGCTGGCCGCTGCTGTTTTCCATGGCCAGCGGGTCGAGCCATGTTTTCGAGCCGATGGCGCAGGTGTTCCTGCGTCCGAACGAACAATATGTCGGCGGCCTCTCCGTTCCGAACGAAGACGCGCAGAGCATGGTCTTCGACGCGACCACGCTGTTCGAACGCGACAAGTTCTCCGGTTATGACCGCATCGAGGGCGGCTCGCGCGCCAATGTCGGCATGCGTTATTCCGGCTCCTACATCAATGGCTGGGGCACTAATGCGATCTTCGGCCAATCCTATCAGATTGGCGGCGAGAACTCCTTCGCGGCACCCGACCTGGTCAATGTCGGCGCCTATTCAGGCTTGGAGACCACCAAGTCCGACTATGTCGGCCTGTTTGGCATCACCAGCCCGAATGGATTCGCTGCCTCGGTCAGCGGTCGGTTCGACGAACAGAGCTTCGAGGTCCGCCGCGCCGAGCTGAAAGCCGCCTATTCCGGCCTGCCGGTGTCGCTGAGCGCCAAATATGCCTTCATCCAGGCCCAGCCGCTCTATGGCTTCACGACCGACCGTCACGAGGTCACGCTCGGCGCATCGACGCATCTCGCCGAGAACTGGCGCGTGTTCGGGACAGGAACCTACGATTTGCAGGAGAGCCTGCTGGTCAAGGACGGTGTGGGCTTTGCCTACAACGATTCCTGCTTCACCTATCTGATGACGTACTCGCAGTCGCGTGACCTCAACACCAGGGAAGTGACGCAGAGCATCGGCTTCAACCTGTCGTTTCGCACCCTCGGCGACTTCGGTTCGTCGAGCAACGGAGTCGACACCATCCAATAAGCGGCGACATCGTTTCGCCGCATAGGGCTGGCACGGATTCGCGCATCCGGAAGGGGACGGAGTCGGGCGGAGCCGGGATAGAATTGGGATGCCAAGGATGAGGAAATACCTCTTTTCAGCAGGGTTCGCGTTGCTTGTGGCGGCGACATCCGTGTCGATGACCGTCATGACGCCGCCGGCTTTCGCCAGCGAGATCAAATACGTCGTCAACGACATACCGGTCACCAGTGGTGATATCGCCCATCGTGCCGCCTTCCTGAAGCTGCAGCGCAAGAAGGGCGATGCCGCCCAGGAAATGATCGACCAGACGCTGCGCCTCGCCGAGGCCAAGCGGCTTGGCATCCGCATCAGCGATGCCCAGGTCGAGGCCGCCTATCAGCGCTTTGCCACCAACAACAAGATGCAGCTCGGCCAGCTCGACGGCGTCATGGAAAAATCCGGCGTCGGCAAGGATCATTTCAAGGAATTCATTCGCGCCCAGATGGCATGGAACCAGGCGCTCAGCGCGCGTTACCGTTCCGGCGAAGGTGGCAGCGTGACCGAACAGGACGCGGTCAGGCGCATGCTCGACAAGGGCGGCGCCAAGCCGAGTGCCATGGAATACATGCTGCAGCAGGTCATCTTCGTCGTGCCGGCGGCCGAACGCAGCGCGACGCTGGCCAAACGCAAGCGCGAGGCCGACGCCATGCGCGCCCGCTTCAACGGCTGCAATACGACGCGCGAATTCGCCAAGGGCCTGATCGACGTCACCGTTCGTGATCTCGGCCGGGTTCTGGCGCCGCAATTGCCGCCTGACTGGGCCGAGCAGATCAAGGCGACCAAGGTCGGTGGCGCCACCGTCACGCGCGAGACCGAACGCGGCGTCGAATTCATCGGCATCTGCTCGTCGCGCGAAGTGTCCGACGACAAGACCGCCCAGATGGTGTTTCAGAGCGAAGGCTCCAGCGACAAGGCCGCCGACGACCTCAGCAAGAAATATGTCGATGAGCTGAAGGCGAAAGCCCGCATCGTCAAGCGCTGACGTGAGGAGCGCGATGACCGCGCTGGCGTTGAGCGTCGGCGATCCATCCGGTATCGGCCCTGAAATAGCCATTGCCGCCTTTCTGGCGCGACAGGCCATTGGCTTGCCCGCCTTCTACCTGCTCGCCGACCCAGCCGTGATCGCCTCGCGGGCGCGTCATCTCGGCATTTCGCTGGCTATCCAGGAGGTGACCCCGGCGCAGGCGACAGAGGCCTTTGGCAGCGCCTTGCCGATCGTTCCCCTGACGGCGCGCTTCATCGATAGCCCCGGCCGGCCCGACTCAGCCAATGCAGCCGGCACCCTCGAGGCCATCGACCGCGCGGTCGCGGCCTGCCTTGCCGGCGAGGCCGCGGCCGTGGTGACCTGCCCGATTGCCAAGAAACCGCTTTATGATGCCGGCTTCCGCTTCCCCGGTCATACCGAATATCTGGCGCATCTGGCGGCCCGGCACAGCGGCGTCGAGGCGATGCCGGTGATGATGCTGGCAGGCCCTGAGCTGCGCACGGTTCCCGTCACCATCCACATCGCGCTCGCCGAGGTGCCGAAGGCCCTGACCACGGAATTGATCGTCGCGACCGCGCGCATCACCGCGGCCGACCTTGCCAGCCGCTTCGGCATCGCCAGGCCACGCCTCGCCATTGCCGGCCTCAATCCGCATGCCGGCGAAGGTGGCTCCATGGGCCTGGAAGACGAGCGTATCGTGCGGCCGGCGGTCGACATCCTGCGCGCTGAAGGCATCGATGCTTTCGGCCCCCTGCCCGCCGACACGCTGTTCCACGCCCGGGCGCGGGCAGGCTACGACGCCGCATTGTGCATGTATCACGACCAGGCCCTGATCCCGGCCAAGGCGCTGGCCTTCGACGAGGCGGTCAACGTCACGCTGGGCCTGCCCTTCATCCGCACCTCGCCCGACCATGGCACCGCCTTCGACATCGCCGGCAAGGGCGTGGCGCGACCAGACAGCCTGATCGCGGCACTGAAGCTTGCCAGAAAGCTCGCTGACGTCGACGCAAAGGCCGTCGCCGCATGAGCGCTTCCGCTTCCGGTCCTCGCGCATGAGCTTCGATGGGCTGCCGCCGCTGCGGGACGTCATCGAGCGCCACGGACTGCAGGCGAAAAAGGCGCTCGGCCAGAACTTCCTGCTTGACCTCAATTTGACCGGCAAGATCGCACGCAGCGCCGGCGACCTGACGAATGCCACGGTAATTGAAGTCGGGCCCGGCCCTGGAGGGTTGACGAGGGCGCTGCTGTCCAACGGCGCCCGCCGGGTCGTCGCCATCGAGCGCGACGAACGCTGCCTGGCTGCGCTTGCCGAAGTCTCCGCTCATTATCCCGACCGGCTGCAGGTGATTTCAGGAGACGCGCTGAAGACCGACTTCGCCGCCCTCGCCTCGGAGGCTTCTGGAGACAGTGGCAAGGTCCGGATCGTGGCCAATCTGCCCTACAATATCGGCACTGAACTGCTGGTCCGATGGCTGACGGTCGCGGACTGGCCGCCCTTCTACGCCTCGATGACGCTGATGTTCCAGCGTGAGGTCGCCCAGCGCATCGTCGCCGCACCCGGCAGCGATGCCTATGGCAGGCTCGGTGTGCTCGCCGGCTGGCGCACGCAGGCCAGGATCGCCTTCGACGTACCGCCCCAGGCCTTCACGCCGCCACCCAAGGTCACCTCTTCGGTGGTACATCTGGAGCCGCGCGCGACACCCCTGCCCGCCGATGTGAGGAAACTAGGCCGGGTGACGGAAGCCGCCTTCGGCCAGCGCCGAAAGATGCTGCGGCAGAGCGTGAAAAGCCTCGGCGGCGAGGCCTTGCTCGAACGAGCGGAAATCGATCCGACGCGACGCGCCGAAACACTCAGCGTCGAGGAGTTCGTACGGCTGACCAATGCGGTGTAACTTCTCTCCGTTTACGGTGAGAGGATGGCGGCAGGCGGCACGAACCAACGAAGGAACGGCGCCGCCCCTCATCCGTCACTTCGTGACACCTTCCGCCCGTGAACGGGGAGAAGGAAGGAGAGGCGCTTACGCCGTCTTCTCGTCCAGCAATCCCGAGACGAAGTCGAAGAGACCGGGCCGGCGGTCGCGCCGCAGCCGCTCGGCAACGACGATGCCGCGCACCTCGGCGAAGGCACGGTCGAGATCGTCATTGACGATGACGAAGTCATATTCCTTCCAGTGCTCGATCTCGTTGCGGGCGTTCTTGAGCCGGGTCTCGATCACCGCTTCCTGGTCCTCGGCGCGGCGCTTCAGCCGCGCCTTCAATTCCTTCATCGATGGCGGCAGGATGAAGATCGAGACGATGTCGGCACGCATCTTCTCCTTGAGCTGTTGAGCGCCCTGCCAGTCGATGTCGAACAGCATGTCGCGGCCTTGCGCCAGCGCCAGTTCGGCAGGCTCGCGCGGTGTCGCGTAGCAATTGCCGTGCACCTGCGCCCATTCGAGCAGCGCGTCGGAATCGCGCAGCCGCTCGAAGTCGCGCATCGTGCGGAAGTGATAATGGACGCCCTCGATCTCCGAACCGCGGCGCGGCCTCGTGGTGACCGAGACCGAGAGTTCGAGGCTGGAGTCGCTTTCCAGAAGATTGCGCGCGATCGTCGACTTGCCGGCACCCGAGGGCGACGACAGGACGAGCATCAACCCCCGGCGGCGGATGCGGGACCCCAAATCCCTGGCAACCATCGGTTCCTTGGCAACCATCGGCTACTCCAGATTCTGGACCTGTTCACGAAACTGGTCGACCACGGCCTTCAATTCCAGCCCGATCGCCGTGACGGCCGCGGCATTCGACTTGGAACACAGCGTATTTGATTCGCGGTTAAATTCCTGTGCCAGAAAATCAAGCTTGCGGCCGACGGCGCCGCCGCCCTGAAGCAAGACCCGGCCAGACGCGACATGCGTTTTCAGCCGGTCGATCTCTTCGCGAATATCGGCCTTGGTGGCGAGGAACGCCGCCTCCATGTGCAGCCGGCTCGCATCCAGATTGGCGGATGCATCCATCAGCAGCCTGACCTGCTCGGCTATGCGTTCGCGGATCGCCGCCGCATCGCGTGACGGGTCCGCTTCCGCGCGCAGGGTCAATGTCTCGATGGTGTCGATATGACCGGACAAGAGCAAGGAAAGTGCCGCGCCTTCTCCTTGCCGAGCCTGTTCCAGTCCGTTCAGCGCCGCGTCGAGCGCGGCCATGATGGCGGTGTCGAGCGCGGCCCGCGCCTCTTCGGTTTCGACGGTTTCGGGAACATCGAGCACGCCACGCAACGACAGCAATCCGTCAGCCGTCGCGGGCGCGGCGCCGAACTGTTCCTGCAACCGCTTGGCCAGGCCGGCGAGGTCTTTCAGAAAAGCCTCGTTGACGACGGGTTGCGCCTGCGCGCCGGCCGCGCGGCCGATGGTCAGCGTCGCCTGGAAATTGCCGCGGGCGAAACGCTTCTGCAGCGTTTGCCTGACCACGGGCTCCAACCGCTCGAACCCCTGAGGCAGCCGCAGCCGCACCTCGACGCTCTTGCCATTGACGGATTTGACTTCCCAGGCGATCGAGGTGCCGTCATGCTCGGCGACGGCCCGCGCGAAACCCGTCATGCTCTGCAAATTCATGTCGCCCGCACATTCCTGGCGCCTCACCCCGACACCGGTTTTCCGGAGGGGCTAGCGCGGCTTAAAATGACCACGCCGCGAATGCGTCGAAATCGGACGCCTGGCGTTCTTTCAAATGTCAGGCCGCCGCCTTTCAGGCAACGCCTTTCTTCACTTATTGAGCCGCGCCCGCATCACCGCCGGCGTCGCCGTCGGCGCCATCGTCGGCGGGCTTGTCGGCGGCAGGCTTGTCGGTGCCGCCGCTGGTGCCGGCGGCAGCGGCCGCCTTGGCTGCGTCATCGGCCTGCTTCTTCTGCAGCGCGCGATAGCGGGCGACGTTCTCATTGTGCTCGTCCAGGGTCGCGGCGAAGACGTGACCGCCCGTGCCGTCGGCGACGAAATAGAGATCGTCGGTCTTCGATGGATTGGCCACGGCCTCGAGGGCCGCGCGGCCCGGATTGGCGATGGGCGTCGGCGGCAAGCCGCTGATCACATAGGTGTTGTAGGGCGTCTGCTTCTGGATGTCGGACTGGTAGATCGGACGGTCCGCCGGTTTGCCCTTGCCGCCAAACAGACCGTAAATGATGGTCGGATCGGACTGCAGGCGCATGCCCTTGGCCAATCGGTTCAGGAAGACGGCGGCCACGCGCGAGCGTTCATCACCCTTGCCGGTTTCCTTCTCGACGATCGAGGCCAGGGTGACAAAGTCCTCGACGCTGGCCAGGGGCAGATCCGGCGCGCGCCTCTGCCACACCTCATCGACCAGTTTCTTCTGATCGGCGAGCAGCTTGTCGACCATCTGCTGACGCGTCGCGCCACGCGTGAAACGAAGCGTATCGGTGGCAAGGCTGCCCTCCGGAGGCGTCTTCGCCGGCATTTCGCCACTCAGGGCGGGTTCTTCGGCGATGCGCTGCAAGGCCTGCTCGACCGTTAGTCCCTCCGGAATGGTCAGCGAATACATCACCGACTTGCCACTCTTCAGGAGTTCCATGATGTCGCGCATGGAGGCTTTGGGCTTGATCTCGTATTCACCGGCCTTGAGCGCGGAATCGTTGCCGAAGGCACGGACGCCGAGGCGGAAAATGCGGGCGTCGCTGATCAGTCCGCGGCGCTCGAGCTGGTCGGCGATGTCCTGCACGCCGGTGTTGGGCTTGACGAGGAAGGTGTCGCCATTGGCCGAGGGGCCGGGTTCGGTGAATTCCTGCTTGCCGAAATAGACGGCCACGCCCGCCGCAAGAACCATCAGCATCACCGACGAGATGACGAAGTTCATGAACACGACGATCTGGCTACGCGAGGCGCGCGACCGTTTCGGCGGCGGCGTTCCGACCTCCGGCCGCAGCGCCTCGCTCGCTGTCTTCGGCACGATCGGCCCGGTATTCGCCGTCCCTTGCCCGAATTCTCCGTTGCCCGCCGGATTTGTATTCATTTCGCCCTACCGTTCGATCTCTCAACGAATCCCCTGCGGCAGAGTAGGGGCGAATATGGCAAAATTGACGACACGCCAAGGCATCGCCCGGCAGCCGGATGGTCAGCCATCATACCGCTGGAAGACGAGCGAAGCGTTGGTGCCGCCGAAGCCGAAGGAATTCGACAGCGCCACGTCGATCTGGCGCGCGCGTGGCTTGTTAGGGACCAGGTCGATCGCGGTTTCGCGCTCGGGATTGTCGAGGTTGATGGTCGCCGGTGCGATATTGTCGCGGATGGCGAGGATCGAAAAGATCGCTTCGGCCGCGCCCGCCGCGCCCAGCAAATGGCCGATCGACGACTTGGTCGACGACATCGAGATCTTCGACGCCGCATTGCCGACCAGCCGCTCGACGGCACCGAGTTCGATCGTATCGGCCATGGTCGAGGTGCCATGCGCATTGATGTAGTCGACATCGGCCGGCGTAAGCTTTGCCCGGTTCAACGCGGCCGTCATGCAACGGAAAGCGCCGTCGCCGTCCTCGGCGGGGGCGGTGATGTGATAGGCATCGCCGGTGAGACCGTAGCCGGTCACCTCGGCGTAAATCTTCGCACCGCGTGCCTTGGCATGCTCCAATTCCTCGAGCACCACCACGCCGGCGCCCTCGCCCATGACGAAGCCGTCGCGGTCGCGGTCGTAGGGCCGCGAGGCTGTTTGCGGGGTGTCGTTGCGCTCGGTCGAGAGCGCCCGGCAGGCGGCGAAGCCTGCCAGCGAAAGCCGGGTCACCGGCGATTCCGCGCCACCGGCCAGCATTACGTCGGCATCGCCAAAGATGATCAGCCGGGCGGCGTCGCCAATGGCGTGCGCGCCGGTCGAACAGGCGGTGACGACGGCGTGGTTGGGGCCTTTCAGCCCATGCCGGATCGACACCTGGCCGGAGACCAGATTGATGATGTTTCCGGGAATGAAGAACGGGCTGATGCGGCGCGGGCCGCGTTCCTTGAGGATGATCGCGTTCTCGGCGATGCCCTCGAGGCCGCCGATGCCGGAGCCGATCAGCACACCGGTGGCACAACGCTCATCCTCGGTCGAAGGCTGCCAGCCGGAATCCTTCAGCGCTTCATCGGCGGCCGCGATCCCGTACAGGATGAAGTCGCCGATCTTGCGAAGTTCCTTCGGCTCGAGAATGGCTTCGGGATTGAGCGTGCCGTTGGAACCGTCGCCACGCGGAATGACGTGGGCGATCTTGCAGGCAAGATCGTCCACCTCGAACTCGGTGACGCGCTTGGCGGCGCTGCGACCAGTCAGCAGTTCCTTCCAGCCGTGCTCGAAGCCCATGCCGAACGGCGAAACCAGGCCAAGGCCCGTGACGACGACACGCCTCATCGCAGGTCCTCCCCGGTAGTGACTGCGGAAAGCGTCAGGCGGAAGCCTTGTCGATGTACTTCACGGCATCGCCGACCGTCAGGATGGTCTCGGCCGCGTCATCGGGGATCTCGACGCCGAATTCTTCTTCGAACGCCATGACGAGTTCAACCGTGTCGAGGCTGTCAGCGCCCAGATCATCGATGAAGCTCGCCTGCTCCGTCACTTTGTCGGCATCGACGCCCAGGTGCTCGATGACGATCTTCTTGACGCGCTCTGCGGTGTCACTCATTTGGGGCATCCTCGTCTTTTGTTTGTCTGTCTTCGTTAGCGGGCGGAATGCCGCTAATCAAGCTGAAAGATGGTCCTGCCGGAAACGCAACGGCCACGAACCGGTTTTTGCCCGAACCGCCGGGTTGCGGGCCGCATTACACGAAAAATAGCTGAGGTCCAAGCCGAAATGGTGGGTTTTCACAGCGCCGCGGTGTTGCCGCCGGAGCCTCGCTCAGATCATCGCCATACCGCCATTCACGTGAATGGTCTGCCCCGTCACATAGGCGGCCTCGTTCGAAGCCAGGTAGGCAACGGCGGACGCCACTTCGGCACTGGTGCCCATGCGCTTGGTGGGGATCGCCGCCATGATCGCCTCTTTCTGCTTGTCGTTGAGCTTGTCGGTCATGGCCGATTCGATGAAGCCCGGAGCGACGCAGTTGACGGTGATGTTGCGGGTGGCGATCTCCTGCGCCAGCGATTTGGAAAAGCCGATCATGCCCGCCTTGGAAGCGCAGTAATTCGCTTGGCCGGGATTGCCGGTCACGCCAACCACCGAGGTGATGTTGATGATGCGGCCATGGCGGCGACGCATCATCGGATGGGTCAGTTCACGGGTCAGCCGGAAAACGGCGGTGAGATTGACCTCCAGCACGCTATCCCAGTCGGCGTCCGACATGCGCACGAACAGCCCGTCCTTGGTGATGCCGGCATTGTTGACGAGGATGTCGACGCCCTCGAGATCGGCCTCCGCCTTCTGGCCGAGCGCCTTGACCTCGTCGCGGTCGGACAAATTGGCCGGGAACAGCTTGACCCGGTCGCCCAGTTCGGCGGCCAGCGTCTCCAGTTTCTCGACCCGCGTGCCGTGCAAGCCGACGATCGCGCCCTGCGCATGCAGCACCCTGGCGATCGCCTCGCCGATGCCCCCCGACGCGCCGGTAACGAGTGCCTTGCGACCGGTCAGTTCGAACATGTCCTATCCTCTTCTCAAATCGTGCGGCGGATTGGTCCGCTCATCTGTAGACGTCGCCGCGCTGACCTACCGTTACCACCAGAATGACGACCCGCTGGTCCTGCACATCGCAGATAACCCGGTAATCCCCAACCCGATATCTCCAAAAAGTAGCCAGCGGACCCTTCAGCGGTTTGCCTGCCTCACGTGGATTGTCGAGTACCGCGATGCGGTTTTCTATGAAGTCTCGAATGCGATGACGCGTTTGCGGATCCAGTTTTTCGACAAATTTTCGCGCCGAACGAGCGTACTCAAGCGTCCAGGCCACGCCAGAAATCCTCGCCGGTCACTACATCTTCTTCACCGCGCTTGATCCGCTCAAGCACTTCGGCGGCGAGATAGTAGTCCTCCATCTCCTCGATACCACGTTCAATGAGTTCGCGCAGATAGTAGGCCTTGCTGCGGCCGGTGCTGGCCGCAAGAAAGTCCAGACGCTCCTCAATCTCGGGAGCCAGTCGTATCGATGTCGGCATGGCGGCAGCTCCATGAATACATGTATTCATGTACAGCCGCGCTGTCAGGAACACAAGATCAGAGCGCGGCCAACGCCGCCTCGACGTCGGCGGCCGTTCCTATGGCGCCGGTGGCGATATCGCGGTTGATGCGCCGCGCCAGACCGGACAGAACCTTCCCCGAGCCGATCTCGTAAAGTGTGGTGACGCCGTTTTGGCCGAACCATTCCACCGTCTCGCGCCAACGCACGCGGCCCGTCACCTGTTCGACCAGGCGCCGGGCGATCTCGTCGGGCTCGCTGGTCGGGGTGACGCTGACGTTCGAAACGACGGGAACGACTGGCGCGGTCTTGGCCACGTCGGCAAGCGCCTCGTGCATGACATTGGCCGCCGGCGCCATCAGCGCCGAATGGAACGGCGCCGACACCTGCAGCATCAGCGCACGCTTGGCGCCCTTTTCGGTGCACAGTTTCGCCGCCAGTTCAACCGCAGCCTTGGCGCCTGAAATGACCAGTTGGCCGCCGCCATTGTCGTTGGCGATCTGGCAGACCTTGCCCGCCCCTTGCGCGGCCTCGGCACAGGCGGCTTCGACATCGGCCTGCTCCAGTCCGATGATCGCCGCCATCGCGCCCTCGCCGGCCGGCACGGCTGCCTGCATGGCGTTGCCGCGAATGCGCAACAGCCGCGCGGCATCGGCAATCGAAATGAAGCCGGCGGCGGCGAGCGCCGAATATTCGCCCAGCGAGTGGCCGGCGACATAGGCGACCTTGTCCTTCAGCGAGAGACCGCGCGCTTCCAGAGCCCTGATCGCCGCCAGCGATACCGCCATCAGGGCCGGCTGCGCGTTGGCGGTCAGCGTCAAGGTCTCTTCGGGGCCTTCCCAGATCAACTTCGACAGGTTTTCGCCGAGCGCTTCGTCGACTTCCTGGAAAACCTTGCGCGCCTCTGGAAAGCTGTCGGCGAGATCCTTGCCCATGCCGACAGCCTGGCTTCCTTGTCCTGGAAAGGTGAATGCGACGGCCATGCGAGGCTCCCCAAACTGGTTCTGCTTGCCTGATACTACGAATTTTCCCTGCCTGTGACGCAAGGCAGGCCGCCAAGTCAAGCCACTTCACCACACCACAAGGGATGCATGCGCGCGCGAGTGCCTGTTCCAAAAGGGCTTTTTGGCGATCACACCTGATGAAAACCGCTCACGAATCGTTTGCTGGCTCTTCTTATTTCCGTCACAGGCGCTAGCTTTGCGTGACAATTATATGACAATCGAATGACTGGGTTGTCCTTGGGTGGGAAGTTGAAGTGGCAAAGAGTTTGAAACGTGCCGGCAATGCCGCGCCGCAGTTCCTGGAAGACGATCCGTCCACCGGCTACCTGCCGGGCCGGAAATGGCCGGTCGTCCGTTACGGACTGATCAGCCTGGCAATCGCCGCCGTCCTGGTGTTCGCCATCGAGCTGATCGTGCGCGGTGACGTTGCCGGCACCGTCTCCTTCTTCCTGCAGCCGCTCAAGCCCGGCTGGACCACCATCGTCGTGTTCGCGCTGATCCTGATCGGCCTCGATGCGGTGCTCGGCCGCAGTCACCAGAGCCTGATGATCGTTGCGCCGCTGACCCTGTCGCTGGCCTTTGTCGGCCACCAGAAGTCGCATTATCTCGGCGATCCGCTCTATCCGACCGACTTCCTCTATGCCCGCCAGATCTTCGCCCTGCTGCCGCTCCTGGTGCGAGACCGGCCGATGACCGCGCTCGCCATGGTCGTGGCCATCGTCGCCGGCCTGTCCCTGCTCGTCTACTGCTGGCGGTTATGGCGCCGCAAGGTTCCAGCCCTCAGCCGCAAGGGCCGCCTTGCTCGCCTGACGCTGGCGGTGCCGCTCCTCGCCTTCTTCGTCTCGATCATGGACTACGCCACCTTCTCGTGGACCAGGGACCGGCTGCAGATCATCCCGATCATGTGGGACCAGAAGGAAAACTACGCCTCCAACGGCTTTGCGCTGGCCTTTGCCCTCAACGTGCCGATGGCGCATGTCTCGGCACCGCCGGGCTATTCCGACAAGGCAATCGCGGCGATCGACAGGCCCGATGTGACCGCCTCGATGCCGGCCCAGAAGCCAGACATCATCATCGTCATGAGCGAATCCTTCTGGGATCCGACCAAGCTGCCCGGGGTCACCATCACCCCCGATCCGATCCCAAATGTGCGGGCGCTCCGCTCGGGCTCGATGTTCTCGCCCGAATTCGGCGGCATGACCGCCAACATCGAATTCGAGGCGCTGACCGGCTTTTCCAATGCTTTCCTGCCGGCCGGCAGCATCCCCTACCAGCAATATGTGCGCACCCCGACACCGTCGATGGCGACCTTCCTGAAGAGCGAAGGCTATAGGGCACGCGCCATCCACCCCGGCACCAACTGGTTCTGGAACCGTGGCGCGGTCTATGCCGATTTCGGTTTCAACGACTTCAAATCGGAAGAGACCTTGCCGCCCATGGAAAAGCGCGGACCGCTGGCATCGGATGCCGCGATGACCGACGAGATCATCCGCGAAGCCGACGCCAGCGACGACCCGGTCTTCTTCTTCGCCGTCAGCCTGCAGAATCATGGCCCGTATGAACCGAACCGCTATTCGAACCCGACCCATTCGGTGCAAGCGCCGATCAGCCAGTGGGCGCGTGACTCGCTGCTCTCCTACGCCGAGGGTTCAGCCGACGCGGACCGCGGCCTCGAGCGGCTGATCGAATGGGCCAAGACGCGCGAGCGGCCAACGATTGTCGCCTTTTTCGGCGATCATCTGCCGCCGCTCGGACCGGTCTATGTCGAGACCGGATTCCTGAAGGACAATGTCGCGCCGCGCAAGGAACCGACGCCGGAAGCCGCCCTCGAACATCACCAGACGCCGCTTGTCATCTGGTCGAACCGCTCCGGTCCGGTCGAGGATGTGGGCGCGGTCAGCCCCGCGTTCCTGCCCTATCACATCCTCACCGCGGCAGGCATCACCCACCCGTACTATACGGGCTTTCTGGGCGAGATGCGGGAGCGCTACCGCGTCGTCGACCGCAACCTGCTGCTCACGCCGGACGGCGCGGCCACGCCCGACTGGTCGCGCCAAAAGGAGATCGATCCGGCGATCCGCGATTTCCGGCTGATCCAGTACGACATGATGTTCGGCAAGCGCCGGGCCGCGCCCGACTTCTTCCCCGAGACGGTCGACAAGGTCGTCGCCCATACGAGTTGAGCGGGGCGCGCAACTCCCTTGTCGGCCCCGCCTTTCGGGACCGGCCGCTCAGTTCGTCAATTGCAGCTTGGAGAACTTGTTGGCGATCTGCAGGAACACGTTCGGCAGCTTGGCTGGATCGTTGACGGCATAATAATCGCTCGGATCGGAAGCGCAGGCGCTGTAAAGCGTGCGGTTGGCGGCGGTGTCGGACTGCAGCACCATCGTGTAAATCTGCACGCCCTGGTTCTTCAACTGCGTGCAGACGCTCTTCGTCCAGCCGTCGACATTGCGGGCCGCCGTCGTCTGATTGTCCGACCCGAAGCGGCCACCCGCCAGATAGCCGTAGGATGTGTAGTCGGACTTCGTCGATTGCTGGCTGGCGCCGTAGACGACGTTCTCACCGTCGGTGAGCAGGAGCACGATCTTGCTGACGCCAGGCGTCTTGAATGGCGCGCCGCCGGTATAGGGCGCGCCGGGCGAGAGCACCCGCATGCCCCAGGACAGCCCCTCCGAGACGTTGGTGCCGGAGCCGTTCCATTCCGTCATCTGGCTCGCCGCCTTACGCAATTTGTCGAAATCGTCGGTCAGGGGAACGACGGGGGTCGGGCAGGAACGGTTGGGACCAACGGTGACGGGAGTTCCCGTCTCGGTGATAAGTTCCTTGGCCGGCGCCACATATTTGGCGACCTGTTCCTTGGTGGCTTTGTCGGGATCGCTGTCGAGGCCGCTGAAGTCGATGCCGAGCCGGTTGTCGCCTTTCTGCTTGTCTAGCTTGACCGTGTCGCTGGCGTCGCTGAGATAGGAATTGTTGTAGTATTTTGCCTCATTGCCATAGGAACTGGACGGCATCTGCGCATCTCCCGGATCATCCGGCGCAAAATAGGGAACGAACAGCGTGTCGGGCTTAGCCGGGTCGGGCGGCGTGTCGGAAATGTTGTAGGCGCCGGCCCGCGCCTCCACGCAACCCTTCCATCCCGTGTCGTTCCATCCGGGCTCGGCCCATCCGGTGTCCTTGAGCTGCCTGAACAGCGCCATGTGGTTCGGGCGCTTGCCGTCGATGACGGGGAAATTGATACCGTTGGTCGAGGATTGCCGTCCATGTCGATCCAGGACGGGTCAAACCCGTCGCCATTTACGTTCACGGCCGTGACGAAGGGAACCAGCGAGGCACGGACCTGGCGCGTCGGCGACTTTGTCGATTCGAGCGTATCCAGCAACGACTTCGTCGCCGTCCTCAGAGCCGTCATGCGAGCGCCAGCCATCGAGCCGGTATTGTCCAGAACCAACACGACTTCGAGCTGGTTATTGGACTCGGCCGCCGAGGCATCGACCACGATGTGCTTGCTCTGGCCAAACAGGAAAGCGAAGTTCAGATTGACGTCGGCCGAGGCGACCGCCTTGGTCTTGATGAAATTGACGCCCCTGTCGACGGTCAGCGTCGCCTGCGCGTTGACGAGTTCGCCATGTCCAGCGATGTTGGCCTGGAAATAGCGGTCGAAAGCATCGGTGCGGGTGATGTCGAGATCGCCAAGATGCGAGGAGGCAAGGTTTGCCGCATCGAGCGCGTTCTGCAGGTTGCTCTTGGCACGCATCATGGTCGAGACATCGGTCGCGAAGGCCACGGCCGACAGAATGGCCGGTAGCCCCAACCCCATCAGAAGCGCGAAATTGCCGCTCTTCGAGCGCCAGAACTTGTTGAGAAGCATCCTTACCCCCGGAAATGCTTGCCGCTATGCGCGGTTGTCCGGGCTTTTGCGCCTTGCATGATGAATCGACCGTTGACGGCGCGGCGCAACCCTGCGCAACCTGACATTGTGGTTAAGGGCCGGTTGCCGGAAAATTGCCGGGGCCTCGCCGGTGCAGACGCTTGATTTTTCCGGCCGCTGCGACATCGGGACCGCCGCTTGCCCTTGCCTTATCGGCGGATTGCTATATAGACGCCGCCAATCTGCCGGTCCCAGCTGGGGGCTGAACGGAGGGCCGGAGGTTTTTTCGAGAACCTTCGTGTGAAGCCAGAAGCGCTTCCGCCTCCCGTGTCTCCGCTCTCGACCGTCTCGTCATGCTCCTTTCTTCCCCGCGCCTTTCGAGGCACATGCGGGTCAGAGAAGTTGCAGAGGCTTTTGCCGCCGGGAACCGGGAGAGAAACGAAGAAAGGCACCAGGACATAATGGCTCTTTACGAACATGTGTTTCTTGCCCGGCAGGACCTCTCGCAGCAGCAGGTCGATGCGCTTGTCGAACAGTACAAGGGCGTCATCTCCGCGAATGGCGGGTCCGTCGGCCGGGTCGAGAACTGGGGACTGAAGTCCCTCACCTACCGGGTCAACAAGAACCGGAAGGCATACTACACGCTGATGGACCTCACCTGCCCGCCGGCGGCGCTCAACGAAATGGAGCGCCAGATGGGCCTATCCGAGGACGTGCTGCGTTTCCTGACCATCAAGGTCGAAGCGCATGAGGAAGGCCCCTCGGCCATGATGCAGAAGCGCGAAGAGCGCTCCGAGCGCGGCGGCTTCGGCGATCGCGACCGTGGCGATCGTCCGGCGCGCAGCTTCGGCGACCGCGGCGATCGTGGCCCGCGTTCGTTCGGCGATCGTGAAGGCGGCGACCGTGGTCCGCGCCGTCCGCGCGAAGGTTTTGAAGGGGGTGCAGAATAATGGTCGACATCAACCAGATCCCGACCCGGCGCCCTTTCCATCGCCGTCGCAAGACCTGCCCGTTCTCCGGCGCCAATGCACCGAAGATCGACTACAAGGACGTGCGTCTGCTGCAGCGCTACATTTCCGAGCGCGGCAAGATCGTGCCGTCGCGCATCACCGCCGTCAGCCAGAAGAAGCAGCGCGAGCTCGCCAAGGCGATCAAGCGCGCCCGTTTCCTCGGCCTGCTGCCCTACGTGGTTCGCTGATTCTTCCGAACGGGCGGTTCGCCGCCCGTTCCTTTCGCCGGCCATGACGGGCATGACCGGTTGGATTTCAAATCCCGAGTTGAGGTCAAAAACCTCTAACTGCCGCGACAGGCAGGACAGCGACACCGGCGGCAACGCCCTTTTTGCTTCCTGACCTGTTCCAGAGAATTCGGCGTCCCCCGCGTGGACGGGCGCCAACCAAAAGGAACATAACCATGGAAGTCATTCTTCTCGAACGCGTTTCCCGCCTCGGCCAGATGGGCGATACCGTCAAGGTCAAGGACGGTTTTGCCCGCAACTTCCTGCTGCCGCAGGGCAAGGCGCTGCGCGCCAACGAAGACAACAAGAAAAAGTTCGAAGGCCAGCGCGCCCAGCTCGAAGCCCGCAACCTCGAGCGCAAGTCGGAAGCCGCCCAGGTCGCCGAAAAGCTCGACGGCAAGAGCTTCATCGCGGTCCGTTCGGCCGGCGAGACCGGCCAGCTCTACGGTTCGGTGTCGACCCGCGACATCGCCGACCTGCTGATCGCGGAAGGCTTCACGGTCAACCGCAACCAGATCCAGCTCAACCAGCCGATCAAGACCATCGGCCTCACCAATGTGGCGATCGCGCTGCATCCGGAAGTCGAGGTCACCATCACACTCAACATCGCCCGCACGGCCGACGAAGCCGAGCGTCAGGCAAAGGGCGAGACGCTGACGACCGCCGAAGCCATTTATGGCGACGACATCAACGACAATGCGCGGCCGGAAAACTTCTTCGACCCGAACGCCGAATTCGAGGGCGGCGAAGACAACGCCTGACCGCATTGCAGGGCGCCAAGCCGGCGCCTGCTCCGTTCTGACGGTTTCCAGTCTTTCTGGACCAACGCCCGGGCCTCTGGCCCGGGCTTTTTTGTGCCAAAAGGAACTTTTCGACACCCTATATCTTGTGCACATTGTGTCGTGGCGCGTCGATTGGACGCGGACGATGCGCTGTGACACTTTTGATTTGGCGATACCGGTCCGATCACCGGGTGGTCCGACTGAGGGGACATTTGGTCATGAATATTCTGTTGAAGCGCGTTCTCGACCGCCTGGTGCGCACGGGCAGTCTCAAGGTAACCGGGCCGAAAGGCACGACGTTCCTCTTCGGTGACGGCAGCGGCGAGCCGGTGCACATGCACATCAAGACCCGACATGCCGAGCGCGCCATCACTTTCGATCCGATGCTGGCGGTGCCTGAATCCTACATGGACGGCGAACTCGACATTCTCGAAGGCGGCGTGCTCGGACTGATGCGCATCGCCTTCCAGAACATGGGCAGCGGCGGCATCGACGCGACCTGGTCGAAAGCCATCGAGGGCCTGCGCCATGCCTTCCGCCGCCTGCAGCAGATCAACACCGCCTCGCGCTCGCGCCGCAACGTGCAGCGCCACTACGATCTGTCGGGCGAACTCTACCGGCTCTTCCTTGATGAGGACATGCAATATTCCTGCGCCTATTTCGAGCAGCCGGACATGACGCTCGACGAGGCGCAGGCCGCCAAGAAGCGCCATATCGCCGCCAAGCTCAGGCTGAAGGCCGGCCAGACGGTGCTCGACATCGGCTCCGGCTGGGGCGGGCTCGGCCTCTACCTCGCCAAGGCCTTCGATGTCGACGTGCAGGGCGTGACGCTGTCGACCGAACAGCATGGCGTCGCCACCGACCGGGCGCATGCGCAAGGGCTGGAAAACCACGTCCATTTCGAACTGAAGGACTATCGCGAGCTCAACGAACGCTTCGACCGCATCGTCTCGGTCGGTATGTTCGAGCATGTCGGCGTCAACCATTACCGCACCTTCTTCGACAAGGCGGCAACATTGCTGAAGCCCGACGGCGTCATGCTTTTGCACACGATCGGCCGCTCCGGCGTGCCATGGGCGACCAGCGCCTTCATCCGCAAGTATATTTTCCCGGGCGGCTACATCCCGGCGATGTCCGAAGTGCTGCCGGCGATCGAGAAATCCGGCCTCGTGGTCACCGATGTCGAGATCCTGCGCCTCCACTATGCCGACACGCTGAAGCATTGGGGCCAGCGCTTCGCCGCCAACCGCGACAAGGCCAAGGCGATCTATGACGAACGCTTCTGCCGCATGTGGGAATTCTATCTGGCCGCCTCGGAAGCCGCCTTCCGTTGGCAGGACCTGGTGATCTTCCAGTTCCAGATCGCCAAGAAGAACGACACGCTGCCGATGACGCGCGACTATATGGCCAAATGCGAGAAGGCGCTGGAAATGCGCGACATGGGGCACCGTGAAGACATGGGGCACCGGGAAGACATGGGACACCGTGCAGACATGGGGCACCGTGAAGCTGCTCCTGTCGCGAAGCCCGCCAAGCCCGTCCGCCGACGCAAGGTGGCGGAATAGGAACCTCGCTGTCAGGACGAAACCTATTGTTGGCGCTTGCCATTGCAGGCTCCTGCCCCGAAAAAGGCCTCGTGATCGTCGCGAGGCCTTTTTCATGACCTATCTCCTCTATGCAGCCGCGGCGCTGGCCGAGATCGGCGGCTGTTTTTCGGTATGGGCCTGGTGGCGGCTGGAAAAATCGCCTTTGTGGCTGGCGCCGGGCTTTGTCTCGCTGCTCGTCTTCGCCTGGCTCCTGGCACTGGTCGACACCAATGCGGCAGGGCGAGCCTATGCCGCTTACGGTGGCATCTACATCGTTGCCTCGCTCGCCTGGCTCTGGCTGGTGGAAGGCGTCCGGCCCGATCGCTGGGATCTTGCCGGTGCGGCGCTCTGCCTGGCCGGCGCCTCGATCATCCTGCTCGTGCCGCGAGGAGCATAGCGTGGAGTTGCCGGCCCCTCTTCGACAGGCTGTCGATCGCATCCTTGAAAAAGTACCGCTGCAGGACCTCAAGCAGGCGGCAAGGACACTCTCCGACCGCTACCGCGCCGAACTGCGCGACGGGCGCCTGCACATGGCGCAGGACATGGCGGTCAAAGCCTATCTGGCGACGCGGATGCCGGCGACCTATGCGGCGGTCCGCGCCAGCCTCGATACACTCGCCGAAGCCCGGCCGGATTTCACGCCGAAAACCTTGCTCGACGTCGGCGCCGGCCCTGGCACCGTGCTTTGGGCCACCAGCGACCTCTGGCCTGAACTGGAACGGGCCACGCTGCTGGAGGCGAGCGCCGCGGTGCGCAAGATCGGCGAGACGCTCGCGGCCGATGCGATCGCGGCGCGGACCATCTGGCGGGCAGGCGATGTCACGACAGACCTTGCCGACCTCCAGCCGGCGGACCTCGTCACATGCGCCTATGTGCTCGATGAAATCGTGCCGGCATCCCTGCCCAAAATGGTCGACCGTCTGTGGCAGCTCACGACGGACACGCTGCTGGTCATCGAGCCCGGTACGCCGGCGGGCTGGCAACGCATCCTCGCGGTGCGCGCGCAACTGATCACGGCCGGCGCGCATGTCCTGGCGCCGTGTCCGCACGAGGCACCCTGCCCGCTCAGCCCGCCCGACTGGTGTCATTTTTCCCGTCGCGTCGCCCGCTCGCGGTTGCACCGGCTGGCCAAGGACGGCGATGTGCCGTGGGAGGACGAGAAATTCATTTTTGTCGCCGCTTCTCGACAGCCCACCGGCCCGCACCCCGCGCGGGTGATCGCGCCGCCGAAATCCGGTTCCGGCAAGGTGTCGCTGAAACTCTGCCAGGCAAACGGCAGCGCCGGCGAAAAGCTCTTCACCAAGCGCGACGACGAGGCATTCAAGGTGGCGCGGCGGCTGGACTGGGGCGATACGCTGGACCGCGGCGGTCGTTGACCCACCGATTGTTCTTGCTTCGTTCCAATAGCGCGCGTAAGAATCAGCGCTTGCCGAGTCAAACGGAATCGGGACTCAGGAACACTCTCCTGTGGACGGTTTGCCGTCCCTGTGAACAACGAGCATCAAGGCCGCTTGGACGCTCACTGTTGCAGATAAGTCAGCACTGAGTTTTCCAGTTCTGATATCGAGAGGGCGGGATCTGGATCGGGGACATCATGGCAGAAGCAGCGCGAAAATTCGGCGTGGCGGAACAACCGCTCTATCGCGAGGCGCCAAACAACATCGAGGCCGAGCAGGCTCTCCTCGGTGCGATCCTGGTCAACAACGATGCCTTCTACCGTGTCTCCGACTTCCTGAAAGCGGGCCATTTTCACGAGCCCTTGCATCGCAAGATTTTCGAGGTCGCGGCCGAGCTCATCCGCATGGGCAAGGTGGCGACGCCGATCACCTTGAAGACCTTCCTGCCCGCTGACGAGAAGGTCGGCGACATGACGGTGGCGCAATATGTGGTGCGCCTGGCGGTGGAAGCCGTCACCGTCGTCAACGCCACCGATTACGGCCGCGCCATCTATGATCTGGCGACGCGCCGGGCGTTGATCACCGTCGGCGAGGACATGGTCAACATCGCCTATGACGCGCCGGTCGACATGTCGCCTTCCGAACAGATCGAGGACGCCGAGCGCCGCCTGTTCGAACTGGCTGAAACCGGGCGCTATGACGGCGGCTTCGAGAGCTTCACCGACGCGGTCAAGACCGCCGTCGACATGGCCAACGCCGCCTATATGCGCGACGGCGGCCTGTCGGGCCTCGCCACCGGCATGCGCGATCTCGACCGCCGCATGGGCGGCCTGCAGCCCTCCGATCTGATCGTGCTTGCCGGCCGTCCGGGCATGGGCAAGACATCGCTCGCCACCAACATCGCCTTCAACGTCGCCGAAGCCTATGTGCCGGCACAACAGGCCGACGGCTCGTTCAAGGCGGCCAATGGCGGGGTCGTCGGTTTCTTCTCGCTCGAAATGTCGTCCGAGCAGCTCGCGACCCGTATCATTTCCGAACAGACGGAAATCTCGTCCTCGAAGATCCGCCGCGGCGAAATCAGTGAGATGGATTTCGAAAAGCTGGTCGCCTGTTCGCAGACCATGCAGAAGATCCCGCTGTTCATCGACCAGACCGGTGGTATTTCCATTGCCCAGCTGTCCGCCCGGGCGCGCCGCCTGAAGCGCCAGCGCGGCCTCGACCTGATCGTCATCGACTATATCCAGCTGATGCAGGGCTCATCGGCCAAGTCCTCGCAGAACCGCGTGCAGGAAATCACCGAGATCACCACGGGCCTGAAGGCGCTGGCCAAGGAATTGACCGTGCCGATCATCGCGCTGTCGCAGCTGTCGCGTCAGGTCGAAAGCCGCGACGACAAGCGCCCGCAGCTTTCGGACTTGCGCGAATCCGGTTCCATCGAGCAGGACGCCGACGTCGTCATCTTCGTCTACCGCGAGGAGTATTACCTCAAGAACCGCGAGCCGAAGCTCGGCACGGAGGAATACGTCAAGTGGGAAAACGAGATGAACGAGATGCGCGGCAAGGCCGAGGTGATCGTGGCCAAGCAGCGCCACGGGCCTACCGGCACGGTCACGCTCGCCTTCCACGGCGAATTCACCCGCTTCTCGGATCTGGCGGAAGAGCATCATATCGCGGAGAGGTTCGAATAGCCTTTTGACCACGACCTCCACAATAACGGGTCTCGGCGCCCTACGGCGCCCCCCTCTGTCCTGCCGCCCCCCCCAAATCGGGAGATTGGCTGTCGCGCGCGGCGTCCGCCAGCGGGCAAGAAGGTAAAAGCGTGGCTAAATCGCGCGTCCAGTTCATCTGCCAGAATTGCGGCTCGGTGCATCAGCGCTGGGCCGGCAAATGCGATGCCTGCGGCGAGTGGAACACGCTGGTCGAGGAAGGCACGTCGGGCGGCATCGGCTCGGGGCCGGCCAACACGCGCAATGCCCGCAAGGGCCGGGCCGTGGTGCTCACCACGCTTTCGGGCGATATCGAGGACGCACCGCGCATCATCTCGGGCATCGGCGAACTCGACCGCGCCACCGGCGGCGGTTTCGTGCGCGGCTCGGCACTGCTGGTCGGCGGCGATCCCGGGATCGGCAAGTCGACGCTGCTGACCCAGGCGGCGGCCGCCCTTGCCTCCAAGGGCCACCGGATCGTCTATGTCTCGGGCGAGGAAGCCGTCGCGCAGATCAGGCTGCGCGCCCAGCGTCTCGGCGTCGCGTCCGCGCCGGTCGAGCTCGCGGCCGAAACCAATGTCGAGGACATCCTCGCCACGATCGCCGACGGCAAGCGGCCGGACCTGGTCATCCTCGATTCGATCCAGACCCTGTGGACCGACCTTGCCGATTCGGCGCCGGGCACCGTCACCCAGGTGCGCGCCGCCGCGCAGGCAATGATCCGCTACGCCAAATCCACGGGTGCCGCGATCGTGCTGGTCGGCCATGTCACCAAGGAAGGCCAGATCGCGGGCCCGCGCGTGGTCGAGCACATGGTCGACGGCGTGCTCTATTTCGAAGGCGAAGGCGGCCACCACTTTCGCATCCTGCGCACGGTGAAGAACCGTTTCGGACCGACCGACGAGATCGGCGTCTTCGAAATGTCGGACAAGGGTCTGCGCGAGGTCTCCAACCCGTCCGAACTTTTCCTTGGCGAACGGCACGCGAAATCGCCGGGAGCAGCGGTTTTCGCCGGCATGGAGGGCACCAGGCCGGTTCTGGTCGAGATCCAGGCGCTGGTCGCGGCCTCCTCGCTCGGCACGCCGCGCCGGGCGGTGGTCGGCTGGGACGGGGCGCGGCTGTCGATGATCCTGGCGGTGCTGGAGGCGCATTGCGGCGTCCGTTTCGGGCAGCATGACGTCTATCTCAACGTCGCCGGCGGCTACCGCATCAGCGAGCCGGCGGCCGATCTCGCGGTCGCCGCCGCGCTGGTTTCCTCGCTCACCGGTCTTGCCCTCCCCGCCGATTGCGTCTATTTCGGCGAAATCAGCCTTTCGGGCGCGGTGAGGCCGGTTGCGCATGCGCAGCAGCGCCTCAAGGAAGCCGAAAAGCTGGGTTTTGGTAGCGCGGTTCTGCCCTTGGGCAGCGAGGAACTTGCCGGGGGGATCGGGGCCGGCGCTTTCCAGCCCACCGAGCTTGCCGACCTCGTGGCGCGCATAGCCGGCTCACGGCGCGGCCGTGTCGACGATGAGGAATGACGCGGCTCGTCGAGTCGTGAACAAGAGATCGGAGTGGGGCCAAAGACATGCCGATTACGCTGCTTGACGGAATTCTCGTCGGCTTCACCCTGGTTTCGGCGATGCTCGCCATGGTTCGCGGCTTTTCGCGCGAGGTGCTTTCGGTCGTGTCCTGGGCGGCGGCGGCGGCGGCGGCTTTCTTCTTCTACAAGCCGGTCCTGCCCTACCTGAAGCCCTATATCGAGAATGAGAAGATCGCCATGGCGGCCTCTGCCGGCGTCGTCTTCGTCATCGCGTTGATCGTGGTCTCGGTCATCACCATGAAGCTCGCCGACTGGATCATCGATTCGCGCATCGGCGCGCTCGACCGCACGCTCGGCTTCCTCTACGGCGCGGCGCGCGGCATCCTGGTCGTTGCGGTGGCGCTGCTGTTCTTCAACTGGCTGGCCGGCGCCAAGGCCCCGGCCTGGGTCACCGAAGCCAAGTCGCGGCCACTGCTGGAACAGATCGGCGCCAAGCTCGAAAGCCTGCTGCCCGAGGATCCCGAAAACGCCATCCTCAAGAAGCTCAATCCGAATCAGCCGGCCGCAGGGACACCCGCCGCGCCGGACGTACCGGCGGCGGATGCTCCGGCCGGTGGCGACGACGCCAATGCGCCGGCGCCCGACGACAACGACGCCGGTCCCGCCGACAACACGGCTAAGCCGGCGCCCGCGCCGGCGAACTGACACAGCAGGCTATAGACCTGCGGCGACGGATCAAGTTCCCGACTGATCATCGGGATCGTCGTCCCAGGCTTCGTCATCCTCAGCCCAACCCAGGAGTATACTTGCTCTAGACGCAAGCAGAGGCGCTAGCGTTGCGGCATCGTCGGGCCTGCCAATCGTGAATTCCTCGGATTCCCGCCCTTGAGCCATCGCCACAGCTGCTTTCTTCCAACGCAAGCCAAACTCTCGGGCGGCAGCGCGCGGCGTGGGGTCCTGTCCGCAGGGTATAAAGTCGGTGGGGAGATCACCAGAGATTGCCCACCAACCGATCCATTCAGTTCGAGCAAGACTCTCAATGGCCCAAATGGCAACGTAGGGATAGACGTGCCAAGCTGGCCATTCGCCCACCCTCCCGTGTTTCAATTGCTCGCGTTCCAGATAGTCGATCACGTACTGGCGTTGTGATTCGCACCACGCCTCTTCTTCGGCCTCACTGGGCTCTTCGGCTTCGTCGGATGTATCGTTCACCGGCAAGTCCTCTTTGCGAGAGAAACGCTACCGGACGAGCGACGGCGACCACAAGCCGGCGTCCTTATTTCCAGTGGCATTAGAAGCTCGACTGCACTATATCACGCCTTTCCGTAGCGAGGCTCGAACAGATGGCAGACGCAGACGACGTGCTTTCCGCCGAGGCCGACGACCATTTCCACGACGAATGCGGTGTGTTCGGCATTTTTGGCCGGCAGGATGCGGCGGCCATCGTCACACTCGGCCTGCATGCGCTGCAGCATCGCGGCCAGGAAGCCGCCGGCATCGTTTCCTATGACGGCACCCAGTTCCATGTCGAACGCCATGTCGGCCTGATCGGCGACACCTTCACCAAGCAGCGCGTCATCGACAGCCTGCAGGGCAACCGCGCCATCGGCCACACGCGCTACGCCACGACAGGCGGCGCCGGCATGCGCAACATCCAGCCCTTCTTCGCCGAATTGGCCGATGGCGGCTTCGCCGTCGCCCATAATGGCAATTTGACCAACGCCATGACCGTGCAGCGCGCGCTGCAGAAGCAGGGCGCGATCTTCTCCTCCACCTCCGACACCGAGACGCTTCTGCATCTGGTCGCGACCAGCAAGGAGCGCGACCTCAACTCGCGCTTCATCGACGCGGTGCGCCAGGTCGAGGGCGCCTTCTCGCTGGTGGCGATGACGGCCAAGAAGATGATCGGCTGCCGTGACCCGCTCGGCATCCGCCCGCTGGTGCTGGGCGATCTCGACGGCGCCTGGATCCTGGCCTCCGAAACCTGTGCGCTCGACATTATCGGCGCCCGCTTCGTGCGCGACCTGAAGCCCGGCGAGATGGTCGTCGTCACCTCGAAGGGCATCGAGAGCCTGTTCCCGTTCGAACCGCAGAAGACCCGCTTCTGCATCTTCGAATATGTCTATTTCGCGCGACCCGACTCCTCGGTCGAGGGCCGCAACGTCTATGAAGTGCGCAAGCGCATCGGCGCGGAACTCGCGCAGGAAAACCCGGTCGAGGCCGACATCGTCGTGCCGGTGCCGGATTCCGGCACACCGGCGGCGATCGGTTTTTCCCAGGCGGCTGGCATTCCGTTCGAGCTCGGCATCATCCGCAACCACTATGTCGGCCGCACCTTCATCCAGCCCGGCGATTCGATCCGCCACATGGGCGTCAAGCTGAAGCACAACGCCAACCGCCGCATGATCGAGGGCAAGCGCGTGGTGCTGGTCGACGATTCCATCGTGCGCGGCACCACCAGCCAGAAGATCGTGCAGATGGTGCGCGACGCCGGCGCCAGGGAAGTGCATATGCGCATCGCCTCGCCGCCGACCAGCGCGTCGTGCTTCTACGGTGTCGACACGCCGGAAAAGTCGAAGCTGCTCGCTTCGCGCATGTCGGTGGAAGAGATGGCCGAATTCATCCGCGTCGATTCGCTCGGCTTCCTGTCGATCAACGGGCTCTACCGCGCGGTCGGCGAGGCCAGCCGCGACAACGAACAGCCGCAGTTCTGCGATGCGTGCTTCACCGGCCAGTACCCGACCCGCCTGCTCGACTTCGAAGGCCACGACAATGTGCGCACGCTGTCGCTGCTGGCGACCAGCGGGGCGTAGGATTGCCGGACCGTCACCAGCCTTAGAGCGGTTCAACGTTTGATAGAACCGCCGAACCACTCTAACTCTTTGTTTCTTACGCAATTCCGGACGGAAAACCGTTACACACTTTTCCTGGAATTGCTCTAGCCAGATTTCCGGAAGCCATCGCATGACCCTCGACCTTACCGGCCGCGTCGCGGTCGTCACCGGCGCCTCGCGCGGCATCGGCTATTTCATCGCCAGGGAACTGGCGGCCGCTGGCGCCCATGTCATCGCGGTGGCGCGCACCGTCGGCGGGCTGGAAGAACTCGACGACCAGATCAAGGCGGCCGGCGGCCAGGCGACGCTGGTGCCGCTCGATCTCGCCGATATGGCCGGCATCGACCGGCTGGGCGGCGCCATCAACGAGCGCTGGGGCAAGCTCGACATTCTCGTCGCCAATGCCGGCGTGCTCGGCGTCATCTCGCCGATCGGCCATGTCGAGGCCAAGACCTTCGAAAAGGTGATGACCATCAACGTCACCTCGACCTGGCGGCTGATCCGCTCGGTCGACCCGCTGCTACGGCTTTCGGATGCCGGCCGCGCCATTATCCTGTCTTCCAACGCCGCGCATTCGGCACGCGCCTTCTGGGCGCCCTACGCGGCATCGAAGGCGGCGGTGGAGACCATGATGCGCTCCTGGGCATACGAGACGCAAAGCTTGGCCCTGCGCGTCAACGCCGCCGACCCCGGCGCCACCCGCACCGCGATGCGCGCGCAGGCCGTGCCCGGTGAGGATCCCGAGACGCTGCCGCACCCCTCCGAGATCGCCAAACGCATCGTGCCGCTGGCAAGCCCGGAGCTCAGGGAAACCGGGCTGATCTTCCAGGCCAAGCACAACCGCTTCGTCGCCTATCGGCAACCGGAATAAAACTCGGGTCGAAACGGATTAAAAGCGCCTCCGGTTACGTTCTTCTGACGTAGGATATTCGAAACCGGAGGACCGACATGCGCAGACTTCTTCTCGTTGCCGCCACCGCCGTCACGGCCGCTCTCGCGGCCACCGCAGGTGCCGCCCTCTCGCAAGAGACCAAGATGAGTTTCTTCGTCACCAGTGTCGGCTCCGGCAAGGGCGCCGATCTTGGGGGGCTGAAGGGGGCCGACGCGCATTGCGCCTCGCTTGCGGAAGCCGCCGGCGTCACCGGCAAGAGCTGGGCCGCCTATCTGTCGACCAGCGCCGAGGATGCGCGCGACCGGATCGGCAAGGGTCCCTGGTTCAACGCCAAGGGCGAGAAGATCGCCGATGATGTCGCCTCGCTGCATGGTGACGCCAACGGCATCACCAAACAGACGGCGCTGGACGAGAAGGGCGAGACGGTCAATGGCCGCGGCGATACGCCCAACCGGCACGATATGCTGACGGGCTCCAAGCCCGACGGCACCAGGATCGCGGACCAGACCTGCGGCGACTGGACGCTGAGCGGTGCCGAAGGTGTGGCCATGATGGGCCATCACGACCGAACCGGCCTCGACGATTCGGCGGCGGCGAAGTCGTGGAACTCCTCGCATGCCTCGCGTGGCGGCTGCAGCCAGGAAGCGCTGAAAGGCACGGGCGGCGACGGCCTGTTCTATTGCTTCGCGACCGACTGAAGCGTGGCGGCGGCAACACGCCAGCCTGAAAATCCGCCGGCTCATCACGCGCCTGTGATCTGACGGGAGAAGGCCGCGCGGCGGTCATGCTTTCGTCATTTCCGGGGAGTTGTTAGGATCGGACGACTCCTACAACAAGCGCCCCTAGGCAGAACAAGGAAAACCCCATGGCTACGACCGCAGCATTGGTCTGGTATCTGGTAATCGCCGGCCCGCAGGGCGGCATGGTCGTGCTGCCCAGCACCTTCGACAAGCGCGAACAGTGCACCGCCGCCATCACCGAGTATCAGAAGCAGCCGACACCCACGGGCTGGTCCGTGCAGTGCGTGCCGAGCGCCTCGCCCTTCACCGACGAAGGCGACGCCGAAGAGCCGGCGGCACAATAAGCAAGGCGCTGCACTGACAAAAGCCGGCGGGACAGCGCCCCCCTCTGCCCTGCCGGGCATCTCCCCACGAGGGCGGACCTTTGGGGAGATCGGCAGCTTCAACGGCCGGCGCTCACCGTCAGTTCCGGCTTCTGGTTGATGGTCTGGAACACCACGCAATAGCGCTCGGTCAGCTTCAGCAGCGAAGCGATACGCTCCTGAGGCTCGTCGGTATCGAGACTGAAATTGAGCCGGATGGCGCGAAAGCCTACCGGCGCATCCTTGGCGACGCCAAGCGTGCCGCGAAAATCGAGATCGCCTTCGGCTTCCACCGTGGCGGCGCCGAGCTTGAACTCGAGCGCCGTCGCCACCGCCTTCAGCGTCACCCCGGCGCACGCCACCAGCGCCTCGAGCAGCATGTCGCCCGAACACAGTTCGAGCCCCGAGCCGCCTGTTGCCGGATGCAGGCCGGCAACGGCAATCGCCCGGCCCGTCTCGACCTTGCAGGCGATCGACTGGTCGTCGATCGCGCCCTTGGCTCGCAGTGTGATCAGCGCACGCGAGGCATCATCGCGATAGGTTTCCTTCAGCGGCGCCTGCATGGCCTTCAATCCCGTCGCGTCCATGTCTTGCCCTTTCGATAGCTCTCTGTGTACCGCAACTCCTAGACAGACGGTGGCTGCACCGCCAGACGCGGAGGAAGAGAGGGCCGCGTCTGGCGACGCCGGCCAACGGGTGCTCCTCACGCCCTGGCCTGCGACCTCACATGGGCGATGTAGCCGCGCACGTCGCCGGCCGGGCCGGCATAGGCCTTGCCGAGCTTCTTCTCGATCGCGGCCATGTATTCCTTCGCCCATTTGGGCAGGGCGTAGTCGATGACGCCGAGGAACTCCAGGGTCGCCGCCAGGCGGATGTCGGCGATTGACGGGTTCTTGCCGCCGATGAACGGCTTGCCGTCGCGAAAGAAGGAATGGAAGACCTCGAGCGGTTCGGCAATGGCGGCGACCGCCGCCTTCTGTGCCTCCGACTTCCTGTCGGGATGGGCGTCGCTGTGGCCGACCTCGCCGGCATATTGCGGGAAGCCGAGCGCCGGATAGGTGGCACGCGCCACATAGGGGTAGAGCGTGCCGATCAGATAGAACATGGCGCTGTCTATCATCGCCCGCTTGGCTGGCGCTTTGGGGTAGAATTTCTCCAACCCATGCTTGTTGGAGAGATACTGCATGATGGCGCAACTCTCCCAAAGCACGCCGCGCGGCAGTCCCTTGTCCTCGATCATCGGCGTCAGATGGGCTGGATTGCGCGCCATGTATTCCGGCGAGCGCGTCAGCCCCCACGCATCGGTCTCCGCATGGTCGAGCCCGGCGGCGCGGGTAAAGACGCGAACGGTCATGTTGTTGACGCTCGGCTTCAACATGCTGATGGTCAGTGCTGGTTTCCTGGCCGGTTTTGCCTTGGCCTTGGCCGCGGTCTTGCCGGCGGCTGCCTTCGAGACCGTCTTGGCCGCTGGTTTGGCGGCCTGTTTCGCGGCGGCTTTGGCGGCCGGTTTCAAGGCGGCTTTTGACGCTGGTTTGGCCGCTGGTTTCCTTGTGCTCTTCGCCACTGCCTTTGCCACGTATTCCTCCCTTGCCTGTTCAGCCTTCAATATGGATTCCTGGGTGCGCGGTCGGCCGACAATGTCGCGCGCGCTCGTTCCACCAGCGCCTGGATGGCGTCTGCCAGATGCACTTCGGCGATGTTATAGTCGCCACGCGCGACGCGAAGCCCGTGCGCCTCCATCAGCACGTCGGCATGGGTAAAGCCGGCGGGCGGCTCGAAACGGTAGGAGGCAAGCTCGATCAGCAGGCCGAGCGGATCCTCGAAATAGATCGAATCCATGAAGCCGCGATCCTTGATGCCGCTATGCTTGATGGCGCGCTCGTCGAGCCGGGCGACCGCCTGCAGGAAGGTGACGCGCGACACCGAAAAGGCGATGTGATGCACACAGCCCGGGTCGGTCGGGGTGCGGCGCTTCACGGCGGTGCGGGTCTCGTCGGTGAAGATGGTGATCAGCCGGCCGTCGCCCGGATCGAAATAGAGATGGCTTTCGCTCGGCTTGTCTAGGTTGGGCTGCTCGAAGATGAAGGGCATGCCCAGCACACCTTCCCAGAAATCGATAGAGGTCTGGCGGCCCGCACCGACCAGCGTGATGTGATGGACGCCTTGCGACTGCAGTTTCCGCATCGGCCTTCTCCCCGCAATATCCGCTCTGACAGACGCTGCCCTTCAGGCGGCGCCCGCATATGCTACATCCGGCATGAGCCGAGCGCCATTTGCTGTCCGTTCCCCGGCGTTCCGCGCGCCTGCCTTGTCTCCGGCTTTATGAGAGGATGCTAAACCAATCAGCCGTGCCGCGCCAGAAGCCGTATCCGGGACCGGCTGTATTTCGCGCCACGGTTCCCTGCCCCAAACGCAAGCATGGCGCTGGAGCAGCGCCGTGCGGGATTTCGCCCGTATAGCTGACAGGCGCGGGGCCGACAGGGCTGGGGCCGCCTTCACTCAAGCAGGCGCACGCCTCATGGCCGATATCGCCATTCTCGATACACGCGAAAAGGTCCTGGCCGGAATCCTGCTGACGGGCGCCGCCTATTTGCTGTTTTCGACGCAGGACGCCTCGATCAAGCTGCTGGTCACCAGCATGACCGTCTGGCAGATCATGTTCTTTCGCAGCATCACCATTCTTGGCGCCTGCGCGGTGATCGGCGGACGGCGACTGTTCGCCGACACGGTGCGCTCCCCGATCGTGCTGCCGATGCTGGTGCGCAGCGCCTTCACGCTCGCCGCATGGCTTTGCTATTACAATGCCGCCCGCAGCCTGCAGCTCGCCGAACTGACCACCGTCTATTACGCGGCTCCGATCATCGTCACCGTGCTTTCGGTGGTCCTGCTCGGCGAAAAGGTGCCCGTGCTGCGCTGGCTGGCGGTCCTGATCGGCTTTGCCGGTGTCTTTGTCGCCTGCGATCCAGCCCATCTCGGCCTGTCAGTGCCCGTGTTGCTGGTGCTAACGGCGGCCTTCCTGTGGGGCATCGCCATCGTGCTCCTGCGCAAGACGGCGCTTGCCGAACGCTCGATAATCCAGCTCCTCCTCAACAATTTCTATTTCCTGGTGTTTTCCGCGGTGCCGGCGCTGTTGTGGTGGCATACGCCGGACCCGAGTCAATTGCTGCTTCTCGCCAGCGTCGGCGCACTCGGCGGCCTGGCGCAATATCTTCTCTTCGAAGGCATGAAGCGCACGCCGGCATCGATCCTGGCGCCGCTCGAATACACCTCCCTGTTGTGGGCGTTCGCGCTCGGCTTCGCCATCTGGGGCGACGTGCCACGCCGCGAGGTCTTTCTGGGCGCCGCCCTTATCGTCGCCGCCGGCCTGCTGATCATCGGCGGCGAGCATTTCCGCAAGCGGCTTTGATGGTCACTATGCTGACGCTACGATGTCAGGATGGAGTGGCGTAGTCTTGCGGCATGACTGATGTGACAGCCACCACCGACACTGCCGCCGAGCGCACGCTGGGCATCATCCTCGTGTCATCCTCGGCGGCTGTATTCGGGCTGACCGGCGTGCTGACAAAATCGATCCATGCCGATCCGCTGACGATCACCTGCTGGCGCGGCTTTGTCGGCGCGATTCTGATCAGCCTTTACGTGCTGTGGCGCCGCCGCCGTGCCGGCAAGCGCGAACCACTGCGGCTTGGCTGGCGCGGCTGGCTGCTGGCGGTGGAAGGCGCGCTGGCCAGCATCGCCTTCATTTCCGCTTTCAAGTTCACTTTCGTCGCCAATGTCGCGGTCATCTACGCGACGTCGCCCTTCATTGCCGCGGTGCTGGCCTGGATTCTGGTGCGCGAGCCCTTCCGCCTCCAGACGATGGTGGCGGCGGCGGTATCGCTTTGCGGCGTGGCCATCATGGTCTGGTCGGGTTTCGGCACCGGCAATCTGTTCGGCGACGGGCTGGCGCTGCTGATGACGGCCGGCAGCGCGCTCTACATGATCATGGTGCGCGCTTTCCGCGACACGCCCGTGGTGTGGGCCGGCGCGGTTTCGGCCTTCCTGTTGTTCATCCTCGGCTGGTTCGTCACCGATCCCCTGGCGGTCTCATCAAGGGACGCTATCCTGCTTGCCACGTTCGGCGCGTCCTTCGCGCTGGCTTCCATCCTGTGGACGGAAGGCTCGCGGCTGATCCCGGCGCCTGAGTCCGGCCTGCTCGGCTCGGCGGAAGTGCCGTTCGCGATCCTGTTTGCGTTCCTGTTCCTGGCCGAAATACCGCCAGTGGCGAGCATGGTCGGAGGCGCCATCGTGCTGTGCGCGGTCTTCGCCCACGCCGGCCGCGACTGGCTAAGGGGACGCTCGCAACGTCCGGCAGCAAATATTTCTTAAAAAAGTTCGGGAGTCACGGAACCATCACCGCGCTCAGACATTATTGATGCGACGGGCCACCCCCCAAGTCCCCCCAAACCCCTCGGCCCGTCCTACTCCCAAGCCGACCGCAAGGTCGGCTTTTTCTTTTGGGTAGAGGCCCGACCGCAAGGTCGGCTTTTTCTTTGCCAAAGGCTGATGACGGAATGCGGCCTTTGGCAATCAACCAAGCTGTTCGGATGAAGCCAGGCTGCCGCCGAGCAGCGCGGCAAGATCGCGCGCGGACGCATCCGCGCCAGCGCGCAGCCGGATGGCGAACTCCGCCATTGGAACCGGCGGCAGCCCAAATTGGCGGGGCGCTTCGACAATGCCGGAATGGGCAAAGCGCGGGGTTCGCAAGGTCAGCGCCACGCCCGCATTCACCGCGGTGCGCAAGCCGGCGAGGCTGGCGCTGCCGGCGGCGATGCGGTAGCGGCGGCCGGCGGCATCGAGCGCGGCGAGCGCCGCTTCGCGAAACCCGCAATAGGGGTCGAGCAGCGCCAGCGGCAATTCTTCCTGCCGCGAGGCCAGCCCCTTGCTCGAACACAGCCAAACCATCGGCTCGCGCAGCACGCCGACCTCGTCCGGCACCGCCGTCTGGCGCATGACGATCGCCAGATCGAGGCTGCCGGCCTGCAGTGCCTGCGCCAGTTCGGCGGAGCGGCCGACCCGCAATTCGATCCTGACGCGCGGATGGCTGGTGGCGAAGGCACGCAGCAGGTCCGGCAGGCCGCTGTCGGCGAAATCCTGTGTCGTGCCGATGGCGACGCGCCCCGCGGCGCGTGCGCCTTTCAGCGCCAGCCATGCCTCACGATGCACGGCAAGAATGCGCCTGGCATGACCGACGAGATCCTCGCCGGCCGGCGTCAGGCCGCGCCCCCTGCCCTGCGGCGCCAGGAGCGGCTCGCCGACAATCTCTTCCAGACGCTGCATCTGGGCGGTTACCGCCGAGGGCGAACGGCCGACATTGGCCGCCGCCTGCGCCAGCGAACCGCTGTCGACGAAAGCAAGGAAGGTTCTGAGCAGGTCCGGGTCGAATGTTTCCATAATTCGATACTATAGAATCTTCTGTTGAAAACAATTCGATTTTTTCGATTCCAGGATGATGGCATGGTCTCTGCAACGGCGACCGACGCCGCTAGAAGCCAAGGAGAAGAAAAATGCCTATCATCAATGTCAACGTCACCGGCAAGCCAGACGCGGCCTTGTCCACCAAGATAGCCAGGGAAATAACAGAAATAACCGCCACGCATCTGCGCAAGGACCCGACGATCACCGCGGTGGCCGTGTCCTATTTCGATCCGCGGCACTGGTTCGCTGGCGGCAAGTCGCTCGCCGAGCACGGCACCAACACGTTCTGGCTCGACATCAAGGTGGTCGACGGCACCAACACCAAGCTCGAACTGGAGGCCTATCTCAAGGCGATCTTCGACGCCTTCGACCGCCTGCTGGGCGGCGTGCATCAGGAAAGCTACGCTTTCGTGCACGAAGTGCCTGCCGCCGCCTATGGCTATGGCGGCAAGACGCAGGAATTCCGGTTTATCAGCGGGCGTCTGAAGGCGGCGTGAGCGATTGCTTTAGCCGCGTGGGCCGAATGCGTCTCCGAGCGACGCGCCTTAGGCTGCAGGGGGATGCAATCTTGTGTCCAGCGCGAAATGCTCCTGAAGGCGCATCTCGTACAGGCCCGTGGCGGCGCCTGGGTCGAATATCAAATTCCAGCTGTGCAGCGACACGGTACTCGGGAGGAGAACGAAGGGGTGACTTGCCAGCAGGCTGTCGCCAAATTGCTGCTGGCCCGCACTGGGTATGCCGGGGCGCAGCCAGGCGGGATTGGGGACGTCCTCGATAGTCGCCACATGGATGCTGGCTGGATCGCTGACTTCAAATGAGGTGAGGATGTGAGGAACCGTGTCGAGCGTCCTGAAGCCCTTGTGGACCGCCACTTCGAGGATAGCTGTCGAGGGGTCGACCGATGCGTAGACCGCCCTGACTCCCTTGCTGTTCCATCTCGCCCCGAGCTTGAATGCGCCCTCGCCGCTGTCCCATGTCGACCTGAAACGCTCGTGATCGAGCCTCCAGCCAAACACCGCGCCGGTCCCAAGAGAACCCGGCAAAGGCGTCATGCGTAGACACCGTAGTCAAGCCGATCGAGAAACTCCTGAACCAATTCAGTACCAGCTGCCGTGGTCAGCAAATCGATAGGCCGTCGATTGTCCAGGCCCATCGCAGGCCGGATCATCCATTTCTCGGCCTCAGCCTGTGATCCCAGCACGGATGTGGCTTTGGTGAGAATCCTTGCAAAGTTCCAGGTTCGTGAGCCCTGCTCTTTGCTCAACGTTCTGGAGTGATCCGATTTGTGCCTTTGGAAGGTTCGCTCACTCATGCCGAAAGCGGCCTCGAAAGTATCGGCGAGGTTGATCACAGCCAAATGCGTGACCAGCTTTTCCAGGGCCTGGCTTGGAATTCCGTTCAAGATCATTTCGTGAGCCTCGATCGGGCTGGATACGGAATGTCCAAGGACGTTCGGGCCACCAAGCAGATCGACCAACTTCTCGAACTCCGTGTCCATACGAGGCGAGGCAATGAACGCCATTGAGGGATTGGTCATCTCAGATCTCCGTCACGTGTCACTTTATTTACGACAGGTGGCGCAATAATTCAAGGGACGTGCCGTTTGCCGAATGAACACCACGGCAGCTTACAATAGTTCCTTCATTGACGCCGTTCCCACTTCCGCTACCTTCTGCGCCGAAGCGGCCGCAGAGCCGCGCGCTTAGAGAGAGCTGGGAGCGAGGCGGCATGATCCTGACACTGGCGCTGCTTGCGGGTCTGGTTGTGGCCTGGCTGCTGATCGGGGCGGTGGAAAAGTTCCGCCTCGGCCTGCGCTTCACCCAGGCGCTGCTTTATGTGCCGTTCAAGCTCGCCTACCGGATCAGCGACAATCGCATCAGGATCGCTGGCAAGGCGCAGGTACCGGTCATCTATGTCATCTCGCACCAGTCGCGCTTCGAACCGGCGCTGATGCTGTCGCTGCTGCCGGACGACACGCTGCATATACTCGACGAGGTCTCGGCGCGCTCGCCATGGCTCGAGCCCTGGCGCGAACTCGGCCGCACCATCGCCTTCAACGCCGAACATGTCTTCGTCAGCCGCCGGCTGGTGCGTGTGCTGAAAGGCAAGGGGCGGCTCGCGGTTTATCTGCCGGATGCGGTCGAGCCTGACGTCAAGACGTTCCGGCTGTTTCGCGCAGTCACCCGTATCGCCATGCAGGCAGACGCGCGCATCGTGCCGATCTTCGTTGCCGGCGCGCGCGATCTGCCGGTTTCGCTGACGCCGGCGAACAGGGCTCCGCGTCACTGGTTTCCACGGCTCGCAATCAGCGTGCTGGAGCCGATGACCATCGCCGAACTGGTGGCGCGCAACCCGGACCAGGCCTCGAACACCAATGCGCTGTTCGACCGCGTCGCCGAGGCACGGCTTTTCGGCACCGACCTCGACCGTGGCCTGTTCCTCGCCATGCGCGATGCGGCGGCCAGAGTCGGCGCCTCGCACCCGATCATCGAGGACGTCATCTCCGGTGCGCTGAGCTACCGCAAGATGTTCATCGGTGCGCGGGTGCTGGGCAGGCGCTTCGAGGCGGTCACAGCGCCGGGCGAAGCGGTCGGGGTGATGCTGCCCAACGCCAATGGCGTCGTGCTGTCGCTCGTCGGTCTTCTGTCGGCGGGCCGGGTGGCGGCAATGATCAACTACACGGCCGGGCCGGCAAGCGTCACGGCCGCCGTGCGCACGGCCGTCATCCGCACCGTTGTCTCTTCGCGCGCCTTCGTCGAGAAGGCCGATCTCGCCGATATCGTCGCCGCGGTCGAAAAGGGCGGCGCCAGATTGCTGTGGCTGGAAGATGTACGCCAAGGCGTCACCACACTGGACAAGCTTGCCGCCGCCTTGCTGTGGCGCCTGCCGCTGCAGCGGCAGGATGCGGCCAAGCCAGGCGTGATCCTGTTCACCTCTGGCTCCGAGGGCACGCCCAAGGCGGTCGTTCTGTCGCAAAAGAACCTTCTTGCCAATGCCATGCAGGCCGAGGCGCGTATCACCATCTCGCCGGCGGACATCCTGCTCAACGTGCTGCCTGTGTTCCATTCCTTCGGGCTGACGGGCGGTACCATCCTGCCGCTGGTCACCGGGGTAAAACTGTTCCTCTATCCCTCGCCGCTCCATTACAAGATCATCCCCGAGATCGCGCGCAAGGTGAAACCGACCATCATGTTCGGCACCGATACGTTTCTCGCCAATTATGCGCGCACCGCCAAGGATGGCGATTTCTCCAGCCTGCGCTTCGTTGTCGCCGGCGCCGAGGCGGTGAAGCCGGAAACCCGTCGCGTCTACCGCGAGCGCTTCCAGGCCGAGATCATCGAGGGGTTCGGCCTGACCGAGGCCGCACCCGTGGTTGCCGTCAACACCGCGATCCATGGCCGCGACGGGTCGGTCGGCCGGCTTCTGCCGGCCATCCGCATGAAGCTGGAGCCGATCGAAGGCATCAATGATGCCGGCCAGTTGTGGCTCGACGGGCCGAACATGATGATGGGCTACATGACCGCGGACCGCCCCGGCGAACTGCAGCCTCTGACCGGCTGGCACGACACCGGCGACATCGTCGCCGTCGACCGCGAAGGCTTCATCAGCATTCGCGGCCGCGCCAAGCGTTTTGCCAAGATTGCCGGCGAGATGGTGTCGCTGGGCGCTGTCGAGATGCTGGTGCAGTCGCTTTGGCCGGAAGAGCGCCACGCTGCGGTGGCGGTGCCCGACAAAAGGCGCGGCGAGCGCATCGTGCTGGTCACCACCGCCGACGACGCAAGTGCCGAGGAGTTGAGACAGTTCGGCAAAAAGGCCGGCGCGGCCGAACTGATGGTGCCCAACGACATCGTCAAGGTCGAGGAAATCCCGGTGCTCGGCTCCGGCAAGACCGACTATGTCTCGACCAGGAAGCTGGCGATCGACAGGCTTGGGATTGGCGTGGCGGCCTGAATACCTCGCGGTCGGCGTAGACTTCTAACCTATGTCAGAAGGCGGCACCTTCTCGCCTTCCAGCTTGGCACGCTTGGAGTAGGCGCGCACGGAAAACGGCAGGAAGATCAGGTAGCCCGCGACCGACGCCGTCAGCGTGTACCAGGGATAGGTCATTAGCAGGAGGACGTAGAGCACGACGGCGAGGATGACCGGCAGCACCCTGTCGCCGGGGATCTTGATGCTCTTGCCGGAGTAGACCGGCAACCGGCTGACCAGCAGGAAGGCTACCAGGATGGTGAAGCCGGTGGCGACGAAGGCGGCCGGCCGGCTGGGCTCGACACCAAGGCGCAGGAAATAGAGATAGAGCGGCAGCATCATCAGCACGGCGCCCGCCGGCGCCGGCACACCGACGAAATATTCGCTCTGCCATATCGGGCGCTCGGCCTTCTCGTCGTCGAGCACGTTGAAGCGGGCAAGCCTGAGCCCACAGGCGATGGTGAACAGCAGCGCTGCGATCCAGCCCGGCGAGCCGGCGCGGTCGAGCAGGAAGGCGTAGAGCACCAGCGCCGGCGCGACACCGAAATTGACGATGTCGGCCAGCGAATCCATCTGCGCGCCGAATTTGGAGGTCGCCTTCAGCATCCGCGCCAGTCGGCCGTCGATGCCGTCGAGGAAGGCGGCAAGCAGCACCATGACAACGGCGGTTTCAAAACGGTTTTCGAAGGCGAAGCGGATGCCGGACAGGCCGGCGCAGATGGCAAGCACGGTAACCAGATTGGGCAGCACCATGCGCATCGGGATCTCGCGGATGCGCGGACCGCCGCTGGCATGGGCTTCGAACTTCTTATACTGCGTGCCCACCGTCATGAAATCCGCACGAGGGGCGTGCCGGCGATGCCGCCGAATTCGGCCAGCACGGTTTCGCCGCCGACCGCGGTCTGGCCAACGGCAACGCGCGGCGTGGCGGCCAAAGGCAGGAACACGTCGACACGCGAGCCGAAACGGATCAGTCCGAAACGCTCGCCGGTGCCGATCGAAGCGCCGGCCTCGGCCCAGCAGACGATGCGCCGTGCCACAAGGCCGGCGATCTGGACTGCCGCCACCGTGCCGTTGGGGCTCTCGATGACAAGGCCGTTGCGCTCGTTCTCGGTGCTCGCCTTGTCCAGCTCGGCATTGAGGAATTTTCCCGGCCGATGCTCGATCCTGGCGATGCGGCCGCGAACCGGAGAGCGGTTCACGTGGCACGAAAAGACGTTCATGAACACGGAGATGCGGGTCATCTCGACATTGCCGAGGCCAAGCTCATGCGGCGGTACGGCCGGCCCGACAGCCGAGACGATGCCGTCGGCGGGGCTGACCACCAGGCGGTCGTCGACAGGCGTGACGCGCTCGGGGTCCCGGAAGAAATAGACGCACCAGGCGGTCAGGATCAGGCCGATCCAGAACAGGATCGAGGAGAAATAGCCAAGGAAAAGGGTCGCCGCGCCAAAGGCCGCGATGAAGGGATAGCCTTCGCGATGGATCGGTACGAACGCGTTCTTGACCGTGTCGACAAGGCTCATGGGCTGGGGGCGGTCCCTGTTTCAGGTCCGGCCTCAATAGCGGAAACACCCCCTGCCCGCAACGCGACAATCGGCGGCGCGGATTAACCGGCAAGGGAGGGCGGTGTCCGGGTAGCTGGACGCTCCGAGTTTCGTGCAGTCGAGACCGGTTGCCGCCAAAGCTATCCTTTGACTACACGAGGGCCGTCAGCGTAGCGACAAGGCTATCTACGCCGACGCCGCCTTGCAAACCAATACCCGTGACGTCAACGTCACGCGACTGAAGCGTTCTTCACTAGCTTGCTGTCGGGAGACTTCCATCTCGTGCGTCCTTGGTGAGAAGCGCCTCATCGCAAGGGCCGATGACGCGCGTGCAAACGGAGGCTCCCATGCAGATATCATCCGGCAACAAAGCGTATATCCTTTTGGAAGGCCTCGCCTTCGGCGAATCGCCGCGCCGGCATGATGGACGCCTGTGGGTCTGCAACTGGGGCACCGGCGAGATCATTGCCGTCGATGCGCACGGCAACAGCGAAGTCGTGCTCAGGGTTCCGGCTGTCCTGCCCTACTCCATCGACTGGCTGCCGGACGGCCGTCTGCTCGTGATCTCGGGCCGAGAAGGTTTGCTGCTGCGACAAGAGCCGGATGGCTCGCTCGTCACCCATGCCGACCTGCGCGGCCTTTCGAAAAGCCCGTGGAACGAGATCGTCGTCGACGGGCGCGGCAACATCTATGTCAATGGCGGCGGGCCGGCGCCGGCGCCTGGTGAGCATTTCGGCCCTGGCACCATCGTGCTCATCACGCCTGATGGCGCGGTGCGGCAAGTTGCCGACACCATTGCCTTCGCCAACGGCATGGCGGTGACGCCTGACAACAAGACGCTGATCGTCGCCGAATCCCATGCCAACAGGCTGACCGCCTTCGACATCGCCGCCGACGGCACCTTGTCCAACCGCCGCGTCTGGGCTGATCTCGACGGATATCCCGACGGCATCTGCCTCGATGCCGACGGGGCGGCCTGGTATGCGGATGTTCCCAACAAACGCTGCGTGCGGGTGCGCGAAGGCGGCGACGTCTTGCAGACCGTCGCCGCCGATCGCGGCTGCTTTGCCTGTATGCTGGGCGGTGACGACAGCAAAACGCTGTTCATCACCGCCGCCGAGTGGCGCGGCTTCCAGCATATGGTCAGTGACGCGCGCACCGGCCAAGTGCTCGGCATCGAAGCGCCGGCACCGGGCGTTGGCTGGCCAGGCTAGAGTCCAGGCACGCGCTGATAGTTGGCGATGTCGGCGCGCACACCGAGCCGGGCGATCGTCTCCCGCGGGTTGAAGGCGACGCGCTCGTGCGCCGCCTTCACGATCGGCACGACATTGTCGACGGCGGCCTGGCTTTCCCATTCGACGATGGTGACGAGGTTGAATTCGCCCGGCCCGGAGAATTGCTCGAGCAGGAAATCCTGGACGAAGCCCTGCTGCAGACGCAGCAGTTCATGCGTCATCTTCACTTTAGCCAGAATTTCATCGCGGGCATTGGCGGGCACGACGAACTTGTCAACCCTGAACACGCTGCCGCCCTTAACATCTTGATTCGTAAAGCTCATATCCATTTCAATCCGTCCTCGACGATGCTGTTTTGCGGCTCTCGAGCCACGGGTCTACAATCTCAACTTAAGTTGAGGTCAAGAGGCTTTTTCGAGTTAAGACACCTCTGATGTGCGCCGGCGCACGACGACACCCAGTTCGTCGCTTTCTCGGGCAATGCGCAGCCGCTCCTCGGCTTCGGTCGCCTCGCGCTGGCGGTCCCACATCGAGGCGTAGAGACCGTGCTTTCGCATCAGCTCGACATGGGTCCCGCGCTCGGCGATCTGGCCATCCTTGAGCACGATGATCTCGTCGGCCGAAATCACCGTCGACAGGCGGTGGGCGATGACAATGGTGGTACGGCCCTTGCTGACCAGGTCGAGCGCGGCCTGGATCTCCTGCTCGGTGTGGCTGTCGAGCGCGGAAGTGGCCTCGTCGAGCATCAGGATCGGCGGCGCCTTCAGGATGGTACGGGCGATCGCCACGCGCTGCTTCTCGCCGCCGGAAAGTTTCAGCCCGCGCTCGCCGACCATCGACTTGTAGCCGTCGGGCAGCTTCTCGATGAACGGTCCGATCTGGGCGAGTTCGGCGGCCTTGCGCACCTCCTCCTCGCCGGCGCCGACACGGCCGTAGCGGATGTTGTAGGCAATGGTGTCGTTGAACAGCACCGTGTCCTGCGGCACCATGCCAAGCACCGCGCGCAGGCTGTCCTGCGTCACGTCCCTCACATCCTGGCCATCGATCAGCACCTGGCCACCCTGCACGTCGTAAAAGCGGAACAGCAGCCGCGAGATGGTCGACTTGCCGGCACCCGACGGCCCGACAATGGCGACCGTCTTGCCGGCCGGCACCTCGAAGGAGACGCCCTTCAGGATCTTGCGGTTCGGATCATAGGAGAAGTGGACGTCGCGGAACTCGACCTTGCCGGCGCTCACGGCCAGCGGCTTGGCGTTGGGCTTGTCGACGATCTCCTGCGGCACGTCGAGCAGGTCGAACATGTGCTCGATGTCGGTCAACCCTTGCCGGATCTCGCGATAGATGAAGCCGATGAAGTTGAGCGGCACGGAAAGCTGCACCAGCATGGCATTGATGAAAACGAAATCGCCGACGCTCTGGGTGCCGGCCTGCACCTCCAGCGCCGACATGCACATGACGACGACCGTGCCGACGCCGAAGATGAGGCCCTGGCCAAAGTTCAGCCAGCCGAGCGAGGTCCAGGTCTTGGTGGCGGCGATCTCGTAGCGAGCCATCGAGCGGTCGAAGCGCTCGGCCTCCATGCGCTCGTTGGTGAAATACTTGACCGTCTCGAAATTGAGCAGCGAGTCGATCGCCTTGGTGTTGGCGTCCGTGTCGCTGTCGTTCATGTCGCGGCGGATCGAGATGCGCCAGTCGCTCGCCTTGACCGTGAACCAGACGTAGAGGCAGACGGTGATCGCCACCACGGCCACATATTTCCAGCCATAGGTGAAACCGAATATGCCGGCGGTCAGCGCGAATTCGAGAATGGTCGGCGCCGTGTTGAGCATGATGAAGCGCACGATCGTCTCGATGCCCTTGGTGCCGCGCTCGATGATGCGCGACAGGCCGCCGGTGCGGCGCTCGAGGTGGAAGCGCAGCGACAGCTGATGCATGTGCACGAAGGTGCGGAAGGCAAGCTGGCGCACCGCATGCTGGCCGACGCGGGCAAACAGCGCATCGCGCAGTTGGTTGAAGCCAAGCTGGACGAGCCTCAGCACGTTATATGCAATGACCAGCATCACCGGGGCGAGCATGATCGACGGCAGCGGCGGGGGCGTTTTGAAGCCTCCCGCCAGCGCATCGGTTGCCCATTTGAAGAAATAGGGACCGGCGACCAGCGTCAGCTTGGCCACGACCAGCAGCAGCGTCGCCCAGGTCACCCTTGCCCTCAGGTCGGCGCGGTCGGCCGGCCACATATAGGGCCAGAGGTTACGCAATGTCGTGAGAGTCGAGGTGTCGGCGGAGACGGTTTTTTCAGCCACTTTCTTGCCTTTTGGGTCAGAGGGTCAGCGGCCGGAGCAGCAGGAATTGATGAGCGCGCCCAGCGATGCCGATAGATCGGCAAGTGCCGCGCGATCGACAGCATAGCGCGATCGCTGGCGGTCGGGCTCGAACCGGACGAGACCGACCTCGACCAATATTTTCAGATGCTGGGACACGGTCGACTGCGCCAGATCGAAATGGTCGACGACCTCACGGCAGCAGCAGGAACTGCTGGCGGACAGATGCCTCAGTATCTCGATCCGCGCCGGATGGGAGAGTGCCGCGAACCGCGCCGCGACAGCGCGGCTGTCCACGATGCAGCCTGGCGGTGTGGTGGCGGCGTGGTCTGGTACAGAGGTATAGTCGGTCATCGTTCATCGGCGATAGACGATGAACGATGCCAGGGCAAGCTAGGCCGATGGGTAGATCGCCGGAATCGCCAATCTCTTCCTATTGCGTCTTCGGTGCCGTCGTTGCCTGCTCGCCCATCGCCTTGAGGTCGGCGGCTTCGCCTTCCTTCGACTTTTCCGGGACCTTGAACACCTGGCCGGGCCAGATGCGGTCAGGATTCCTGATCTGGTCCTGGTTGGCGAGGTAGATGGTGGAGTAGCGCACGCCATGGCCGTAGACACGCCGCGATATCCGCCACAGCGTATCGTTGCGGCGGATGATGACCGCGCCGTCGGCATGTTCGAGCTTGGGCGACACGACTTCGGGCACGTCGCTTGGCGGCGTTGCCGCCGCGACGACCGCCGGAGCCTCGGCGGCAGGCGCCGCCGGTGCGGCGGCAACGGCCGGAACCGGGGCGGCTGGAGCCGGCGCGGTTTCCGCCGGAGCAGCGGCGGCAACAGCAGGCGCGGCAGGCGCCGGAGCGACTGGTGCTTCCGCGGCAGCAGGTGCGGCCGGCTTGACGTCGGCCGGCTTCGTTTCGGCAGGCTTGGCCTCGGCCGGCGCAACGGCGGCGACCGCCTCGCCGGGCTCGCGCTCGAAGGGCACGGCCGCGCGAGCCACCACCTTCACGCCGTCGGCATCGAGGCCGTCGACATGGATCGTATAGCTGCCGACCGGAATGTCGCGCGTCGCCTCGACCAGGAAATGGCCGTCCGGCGACGTCTGTGCGTCCCCGAGCAGGATGTCGTTGGCGTAGGCGCGCACCTTGCGGCCGGGATCGGCGAGGCCGGCGACAAAGATCTTGTTGCCGTCGATCTCAACGGCCTCGACGACGATCTTGGGCTCAGCCACGGCGGACGCGGCCGGTGCCGCTGGAGCGGGTTTAGCCTCAACCACGGCTGGCGCGGTCGGCGCCGGCGCGGCGGGCGCCGGAGTGACAGTCGCGGGCGCCTCGGCAGACGGAGCGGCGGCCTGCTCGCCGGTTGCCGGCGCCGGCTTTGTCTCGGGCGCGGGAACGGTCAACAGTTCGGCCGGCTTGCCCGGCTCCTCGACCATGGCCAGCACCTGGCCAGCGGCATTGGCGGGCACCGAGACCACGGCGGTCTGCGCCGAAGCAGTCACGACCGTGCCGACCGTCGACCGCAGGGCAATCGTATAGTCGCCGGGCTTCAAGGGATCGTCGAGCACGATGACAAAGGCGCCGTCGGGACCAGCGACCGTGGAGCCGATCACCGTCGCGCCATTGAGGATTTCGACCTTCGAGTTGGGCGCAGCGTTGCCGGCAACGACGATCGAGCCGTTGCTCTCGACGCGCACGACGTCGAAAGTCGGCGCGATCGGGCCGGCCGGCGCGGGGGCAGCAGGGGCCGCCGCATCGGTTGCGGGTGCCGCCGGGGGCGCGGCTTCCGTCGCGGGCGCGGCAGGGGCCGTCGCCTGGGGTGCCGCGGCCGGTGCTGCCGGCACCGCCGGAGCCGGCAGACGCCCTTCCGTGCCGGGATCCGCCGGCTTGGGCGCCTCGGGCGGCGTCAAGGCCGCGACTTGCGCCGGTGGCGCTGGATGAAGATACGGGTCGAGCGCGCCCGATACATAGGCGGTTCCCGCGGCCGCGACGGTCCCACCCGCCGCGAACAGGAACGCCTTCAATGGATTAATTGCCATATTTCCCTACCCCTTAGCCACCTAACGCCGGTCTAGCGTGTTTTGCCAATGCCGACAAGAAAAACGGGCCGACACGAAAAAGCCCGCCCTTGTCAGGCCTTGGGGCTTGACCGGGCTTTCAGACCCAATCACCAATCATCCGTATGAACACGATTCGATCCGTCTGCGTCTATTGCGGCTCGTCTCCGGGCCGCGATGAAATCTATGCCAAGGCCGGTCACCTGCTTGGACGCTCAATCGCCAAGGCAGGTCTGCGGCTGGTCTATGGCGGCGGCACCAAGGGCATCATGGGCGCCGTGGCCGAAGGCGCGCTCAAGGCCGGTGGCAAGGTGACGGGCATCATTCCGCGCTTCCTCATCAACAGGGAAGCAACCGAAACCGCGCTTGACCGGCTCGACGAGCTGCTGATCACCGACAACATGCACGAGCGCAAACACAAGATGTTCGAGAAATCCGACGCCTTTGTGGCGTTGCCCGGCGGCATCGGCACAGTCGAGGAGATCGTCGAGATCATGACCTGGGCGCAACTCGGCCATCACCGCAAGCCGATCGTCTTCGGCAATGTCAAAGGTTTCTGGGACCCGATGCTGTCGTTGCTTGATCACATGGCGGCGGAAGGCTTCATTCACACCGCGCAGCGTGTGAAGCCGCTGGTCGTCAACGACCCCGAGGCCATCGTCGCCGCCATCATGGTGGCCGGGTCCTCGGTCGACGCGCCGACGGAAGGCGTCCAGTCGGTGATCGACAAGATGTAGAATGAGGGGAGTAAGGGAATAGGGGAGTAAGGGAAAGGGTAACGCCCCAGAGACTGCAGTCCTACTCCCCTACTCCCCTACTCCCTTACTCCCCTACTCCCCTACTCCCCTACTCCCCTAC